>JBGPZS010000438.1:0-3916 GCA_041493865.1 Terriglobia bacterium | reverse complement strand
CGGAGATCGGAAAACCGCATCCCCGGCAAACGTCCTCCCTTCCCGCCCGTCTTATACAATGACCCGATCGGTATAGGGAGGAGAAGATTCACATGCGCAAATTCCTGTTGCACCATCATTTACTGTCACTGAGCGCGATTCTGCTGTTGGCCGCCGCCGTGGCGCTGGGCCAGTCGGGCCAGCCTGCGTCGAAGAAGCCGGCTTCCGCGTCCAGCAAGACGGCCGACGCCAAGGCGGCCGACGCCAAGACCAGCAAGACCGCCGTCGCGGGTAAAGCCGCCCCGGAGCATCCCGATCCCAAGTTCGATATCGCCAACATCGATAAGACCGTTGACCCCTGCGTGGACTTTTACCAGTACGCCTGCGGCAACTGGATCAAGAACAACCCCCTCCCCGGCGATCAGTCGTCATGGGAGAGCTTTGGCGAGGTTTATGAGCACAACCTGGTGGTGCTGCGCCAGGTCCTGGAGAAGACCAGCGCCAATGATCCCAAGCGCAGCCCGGTGTTGCAGAAGATCGGCGATTTTTACGCCTCATGCATGGATGAAGCCGCGGCCAACAAGGCCGGATACAAGCCTTTGCGGCCGGAGCTGGAGCGCATTGCCGCGGTGAAAGACAAAACGCAGATGATTGAAGTGATGGCGCGCGAGCAGCTCGTCGGGCCAAACCCGCTCATGGGTTTTGGCGCCGGGCCCGATCTGCACAATGCGGACCAAACCACCGCCTCCATTGACCAGAACGGCCTCTCCTTGCCGGACCGCGATTATTACCTGAAAGATGATGCCCCCACGGTCGCCATCCGCACGGCCTTTGTCGATCACATGAAGAAGATGTTTGCCTTGCTCGGCCAGACGCCGGAGCAGGCGGCCCAGAGCGCCGCTACCGTGCTGAAAATCGAAACCGAACTGGCCAAAGCTTATATGGAGCGCACTCTGCGCCGCGATCCCAAGAACCGCGACCACAAAATGACAGTCACTGAAGCCCAGGCGCTGGCGCCGAATTTTCATCTCGACCATTACTTTGCCGCCAGCGGAGCGCCTGCGTTCACCGAGCTGAACGTCGGCAACCCTGATTTCTTCAAGGCCATGAACTCCGTGGTAGAAGCCACGCCGCTTGACGCGTGGAAAACCTACATGACCTGGCAGATGCTCAACAACGCCGCCACCTGGCTCTCTGACGACTTTGTCCAGGAAGACTTCAAATTCCAGCAGGCCATCACCGGCCAGAAAGAGCTGCCGGTACGGTGGAAGCGCTGCATCAACGCCACCGACGGCGCGCTGGGCGAAGCCCTGGGCCAGCCCTACGTGGACGCGACTTTCGGCGTGGAAGGCAAACAGCGCATGCTGAAGATGGTGGACGCGCTGGAAAACGCCCTGAAGCATGACATCACCGATCTGCCCTGGATGACCGAGACCACCAAAAAAGAAGCCATGGTCAAGCTGGCGGCCATCCGCAACAAGATCGGCTACCCTGACAAGTGGCGGGACTACAGCAAACTGAACGTGGTCCGCGGAGACATGATCGGCAATCTCTACCGCGCCAGCGAATTTGAGTCCAACCGGCAGTTGCAGAAGATCGGAAAGCCCGTGGACAAATTGGAATGGGGTATGACTCCTCCAACCGTAAATGCTTATTACAGCGGAAGCCACAACGAAATTGTCTTTCCCGCCGGCATTTTGCAGCCGCCGTTCTTCGATCGCACGCTGGATGATGCGGTGAACATGGGCGGCATCGGGCTGGTGATCGGCCATGAGTTGACGCACGGCTTTGACGATCAGGGCCGCAAGTTCGATCCCAAAGGCAATCTCCGCGACTGGTGGACCGCCGAAGATGGCAAGGAGTTTGAAAAACGCGCCGGCTGCGTTTCCGATGAATACTCGAGCTTCACCGCGGTTGACGATCTCAAGCTGAATGGCAAGCTGACGCTGGGCGAGAACACCGCGGACAACGGCGGCGCTCGCATCGCGCTGATGGCCCTGCATGACATGATGGCCCAGGCTAAACAAGACCCGGACAAGAAGGTTGACGGCTACACTCCCGATCAGCGTTTCTTCCTGGGCTTTGGCCGCGTGTGGTGCCAGAACACCACTCCTGAGCTGTCGCGCGTGCTGGTCCGCGTGGACCCGCACTCTCCCGGGCGTTGGCGCGTGAATGGCGTGGTGCGCAACATGCCGGAATTCCAGAAGGCATTCGGCTGCAAGCCCGGCCAGCCCATGGCCCCGGAGAACGCGTGCAGGGTATGGTGATGTTCAACAGCCATTACGGAACATAAGCGCTGTTGCGCGAACTTTCATTACGGCCGGTGTGGGCACGATGGCGGAACATCATTGTGTTTGTTGTACCGTTCTATCATTCAGCGGCTGCACTGGCCGAACGTTGTTGGAATAATACTTCTTGAAGGTTTGCACCTGCTGGAGTGAGAGCTGGGTTGGTGCTTTCAAAATGTACCAGGTAACAATCTCGGTGCAGGGAGGAGTGGTGAGCGACCCAAGATAGGTGAAATAGCCGTGGTCCGGAGGCAATAATTCTGTTGCGTTAATGTGTACACCGGGGACTCGTATGGGTTCGTGGCTGATCTCTGCGGGGATATGCTGCCACAGGGTCTCGATCAGTGCATTGGCCGCGCCCGCTTTCAGCAGGACCGCAACCACCGCAAGCCGCATATAGACGCCTTCTCCGCGTTGGTGCACTAGATGGACCACCATATCTGTCGTCTGCCCCTGCAATTTTTCTTCACTCGGCTGGTGAAAATGAAATTGTATGAGCCTGTAATCTTCATCGCCAATGGTGATGGTGTTAGCCGGTGTCTCAGTTGGTGGGAAATCAATCTGGATCGTGTGGCCATTGTTGGTGATGAACAGCGGTGAGGATTGGTAATGGAACCGGACCTCCGGCAGGACCGCGCGTTGCGGGCTCTTGATATCGATGGGAGATTGGTCCTTGCGTCCGCAATCGGGATAGTTTTTGGCCCAGTATTGCGGTCCATCGGGACCGCTATAGCTCCACTCCGGGTGTTCTGTTTTGTGCTGTCCGGCGACGCCTTGCACCAGCCTCGCCTTTACCGTGGCAGCCGGCATTGCGTGCGGGGAAAAAGGCTTTGTGGACCGCGCCGCGGGAACGGCAAAGACCAGCAATAACGTCATCGTGTACAGGAACGTGCGGTGCATCTGTCACACCTCCTTAGATAGCGTTCCAGAGTTGAACATAGTAGCGTGCCATGCCGCGTGCAACCTAATTCTTCCTAAATGTTCTTCGGAGGGTTCCAATACGGAACGGGTTTCGCTGGTTCGCATTTTGATTTGAAAAATACGAACCACACTGGCAGCTACAGCCGCATACGGTAATCTGCTTTCGAGACGCAGTCCCACGCTACTTTTGCTTTTGCCGCCAAGACCGGCCAGAATGAGGAGTGGCCGAAAAAACCATTGTGACCGAAGTCCACGCTAAAACGGAGGCAGACGCCGGCCCAAATGCGGCGAACATCGAGTATTCACGCAGGCTCAATCAGCGTGAATCGTCGGCAGCCCAGCTCCAGCGCAGGCATTTCTGGCTGGGTAACGTGCGCATTGCCGTGTTCGTAGGCATCGTTGTTCTTTCCTGGATCACCGGCAAGACCGGCTCTCCGTCTCTTTATTGGCTGCTTGCGCCGGTCATTTTATTCATCGGCCTTGTCATGGCGCATCGCAGAGTGGTGCGCGCAATGATCTTGGCCAAACGTGCCGTGGCGGTCTATGCCCGCGGGCTGGCACGGATGGAAGACCGCTGGGCCGGAAGCGGCGAGACCGGCGAAGAGTTCAAGGACCCTCTCCATCCATATGCCGAGGACCTGGATATTCTGGGCGAGGGCAGCCTCTTCCAGTTGCTTTCCACCGCCCGCACCAACATGGGCAGGCAGTGCCTGGCCCGCTGGCTGCTT
>JBGPZS010000366.1:0-4616 GCA_041493865.1 Terriglobia bacterium | reverse complement strand
TTCTCTTGTGCAAACCGACGCGCAGGTGACCCACACTTTCCCGGAACCCCGCTTGCAATTAGCCCCAGCTCCAATCGGCGTTATTGTCGCTCCGCCACGCCCGCTTCGCCCCTGACCCCGGCGCATTCACTGTGGAGAACCTTTTGCCGGCACCCCATCAGGTGTGAGTCCCCGCTCACTCCGCATCGTGATACACAATCCCCAGCGTATGGCGAACACCGCGCGTGACCGTGCTCACTCCATGCTTGATGTTCACGCGATAGTGGCCCCTG
Organism: Terriglobia bacterium; assembly: GCA_041493865.1. GTDB lineage: Bacteria > Acidobacteriota > Terriglobia > Terriglobales > Acidobacteriaceae > Angelobacter. The sequence goes on along the minus strand of JBGPZS010000366.1, from coordinate 4,344 downwards.
GTCCCCTGCACTGGCCGCCAGCGTGTGGTAAAGATCACGCCTTCTCCATGTCGGAGTGCGATCACGTGCGCTGCTGACTGCGCGCGCGGACGTTGCTCCACCAGCACAAACTCTCCGCCTTCAAAATCAGACCCTGGCCGGTCGAGCATGAAGACTGTCTGCAGCGGAAAGTAAACTGCGCCGTAGAGGTCCTGATGCAGACAGTTATAGCCGCCGCTTTCGTAGTGCAGCATCAGCGGCGTCGGGCGCGTCTGTCCCCTGGCATGGCAGAACTTGATGAACTCCCGATGCGTTCGAGGATATTCAGACTTGCCTCCCAGCTTGAGGGCCCATTCGTTGGCGACTTCCGCCAGACGCGCATAAAGCGACTCGCGCAGTTCGGCCACAACATCAGGCAGGGGATACGAGAAATATTTGTATTCGCCCAGCCCGAAACGATGTCGCGCCATCACCACCCGGCTGCGGAACACACCGTCATTCACATATAGTTTGCGCAACTCCTGGCATTCGTCTTCGGTCAGCACCTCTCCGGTCCTGGCCCATCCCGACTGATGCAGGCACGCCGAGATCCGGGGCCAATCGAGTGAGTTGATGCGGGATTCTACGTTGCTAATCGCTGGTGTTTGAATTCGTGCTGCCGGCATATCCTCTCCAAATGTGGATTGTGGCGTAACTGCGGTAGGGGCTCCACTGGTTGAAAATCTGCTCCATCTGCGCGGACGTGATCAGCGTTTTCTTTTTGCTCAACGCCTTACGCAAAATCAGGTCGCCTTCCGGCCAGTGATCATGGCTCTCGCCGGTCCGCATCATAATGTATCCAGCGGTCCACTTCCCAATTCCTTTGATCGCCAGCAAACGGCCTTTGACATCCGGCTGCGTCAGGCAGACGGGGCCGTTTTCGGCAAAGAACGCGGCCAGCGATTTCAAACTTTCCAACCGGCTGCCCGGCACACCCAGACCGCTGAGATTGGATTGCACCACTTGCACAGGCGTGGGAAAAAGCCAGGCCGTCTCATTCAGACGGGTCCCAGCCGCGCGCACCAGCCGACCCATGAGCGTGGTGGCCGCAGGCACTGATACCTGCTGTCCCAGGATGGCCCGCGCTGCAACTTCAAAAGAGCACCAACCGCCGGGCACTCTCAATCCCGGCTGTCGCACAACGAAACCGATGAGCCAGTCATCGCGACCAAGAAATGCCTCGATCGGCCTGGTGCTCACGTCCGCCTTGAAGAGCTGCTTCGTCCGGGCCTCGACGGTGCTGTACGCGCTCGCGTTTCCCGGATACGCAATCCGCAAGCTCGCGACCGCCCGGTCGTAAGTTACGGCCATTGTCTGCGGTGCGGAGCCATTCGTGATAGTCCGCGTGTAAGCAGAGTCAGTAACCGCTTCCACGCCGGGGGTAGCGCGCAACCGCAGAAAGGCAAGCAGAGACTCCCAGTCAAACGGCATACAGACCGGCAGCGCGAACCTGTGCATTGATGGCATCTACCTCCTTATATATGCTGCGCAAGAACTTCGCGCCCCGAATCTTGCTGTGAAATTCCCGCACTCATACGATACACAAAAAAAAGGGCCAGGCGCCCCAGCCCGGCCCCTTGCCTAGTCTTGCATGGCAAGTAAAGGGAGACCACTTTTGATTTTCTCGTTGCAAACCTTGCAATAGGCGCAGGCGCTTGCGCTCGAAGGTGGAGCGCTACGCGGTCTGTACTTATCTGCAAGCAGACCGGTGCCGCGTTGACGATTCAGAAATTGAGTAGGATCCTAGGTCCGTAGAGGAACAACAAGCGGGAGCGCGCTTGCTTCGGGCGCGTGCGCGATGGGAGAGCTGACAGATGCGCTCAGTTTGCTCGGCTCGTATGAACTGGTTTTGCTCCAATTCGAAGCCTGGGTATTAGGAAGATGGAGGGGCCTGGTGCTAGGAAGAACTGCATTCAACTCGACGGCAACAGCCGGCGTTTCATCGTCGCCATCATCGTCAACAAGACAGACAGGGCTGATTCCGGCAGTGACCAGCAGCATCAGCAAGAAAGCCACACTGCGAACGTATTGGCGCGATAAGCGAAACATGCTTCGTTTTTAGAGCGTGGTGCAGGCTTCTCAGAATTTAGCCTACACCTCTCAATTTACAACATGCACCTTGCCGATTAAACAGGTTTTAAGCGTTCATTAAAATCTTTAATCTTTGCTATTTTGCCTGCCCTGCCACCTTTTCTCCATCAACCGGCAAGCGATCACTGATGTATTTGGCCCACTCGGTTGCCGCCGGCGGATCAAGATTCGCCAGCACCACAACCGTATAGCCGGTGTTCCAGTGGATATCGAGTTGCGCATTCATACCCGGAGCGCCGCCGTTGTGCCCCACAACGCGATCTCCGCCGGAATTCTTGTCGCCGAAGCCGTAAGCGTACTTGGCATTTCCGGGAAACCTGGGTGGACTCACTTTACCCGTGGTAATGGTCCTGGTCAATTCAGCGTTGATCAGTTTGTTGTTGCGTAGCGCCTGATCAAACCTGAGCAAGTCGCCAACGGTCGAGTCTCCGCCGCCGGCTGAGCTGCCGCGCCACGGCAGCGATGTCGTATTCGGCTTGAGCGGACCGCCATCATCTTCGTGCATGTAGCCAATCGCCAGGTTCGGCACTTTCTGCGTGATGGGAAAGCTGCCCGAGCTCTTCATCCCCGCGACGTCATAAATATGCTGCTTTACGTAATCGTAATAATTCTGCCCGGAAACTTTTTCTACGACCAGCCCCAGCACCAGGAAACCGGCATTGCTGTAAGCCCAGCCCTTGCCGGGTTCGAACTGCAGCGGCTTGGCGGCAAACAGGGGGACGTAATCTTTCAAGTCGTGCAGCGATTCCCTTTTCTGATCGAACTCCGCGCCAAAAAAATCGCCCAGGCCCGAGGTGTGCGTCAGCAGATTGTCGATTGTGATCTTCTTCGCCACCTCCTGGTTGGGATAATCCGGCAGGACCTGCGCCAGCGTGTCTGTATATTTCAGTTTGCCCTGCTGCACCAGTTGCGCGATCGCCACCGAGGTAAACATCTTGTTCATCGAACCCAGGCGAAAGCGCGTCTCCAGCGTGTTGGCGACCTTGGCTTCGCGGTCGGCATTGCCGTAAGCTTTCTGCCACAAAACTTTTCCGTCTTTGGCGATCAGCACCGTGCCGGAAAACTTGTCTTCCGCCGTAAGCTGCGTAAGCTTGGTGTCAACTTCCGCCGCAAGCTGCTTTACCGGCATCCGCTCCGGCGGTTTGCTCTCCGCGGCGCCAGGAGGCGGAATCGGCACAAGCCCGATGGTCTCAATCTGGTTGCCATCGGCTGCAATGATTAGCTCGAACCTGGCCAGAGTCTCTGAGTTCCTCTCCTTCACCACGCACGTGATCTGGTTGGCGGTTGAATTCTCAATCTTCTTGAGGTCAAACCCGCCAGTCTGGCTGCGCAGGCCCATGGTCCGGTTGACCCGCTTGTCGGGGTCCTGCACTTTAGGAAGGTGCGACGACTGGAATGCCAGGATCTTCTCGCGATCACCGCTGTTAAAGCTTTCCAGCCAGGCAGAGAATATCTTCCCCGCCGGCGTGTCTGGGATCTCGACCGCGGCAGGGCTGACTGTGGCGCTCTGTCCGCCGGCTTGGCCACTGCCCTGGCCACTCCCCTGCCCACTGCCCTCGCCGACGCCTTGGCCAAACATCACAGCGGGTAAAAGCAGCATCAAGACGCACGTAAGCGACAGCCCTAGTGACAGCGCGTGTTTGCGAAAGCCCATTTGCTTCTATCTCCTAGTTATTTAGTTGCTGGCCTTCGGTTAGACGTGACGAGTTGAAATAGGTGTGCAATTTCCCGCTGCCATTTCCTGATCCGTATCATCCGTGTCGATCCGTGGTAAGGTTTTGGGTTTCCAATTTTGGCAATTTCGGCGATTTTGGCAATCTTTCCTGATCCGCGTCCTCCACGTTTATCCGCGGCAAGGTTTTGCTTTTCGATTTCCCGATCACCCGATCTCCCGATCACCGGATCACCGGATCACCCGATCTCGTTTTCTAAAGTTTACCTTCTCGCTAACACACAACACCTCCCTACCCCCTCCCCATTCATCCCACTTGATCCCAGATTGGCGTAGGTTTAACCCAAACCGCTGGTGGGATGCATCCCAGGAGATCCGCCTCCTCATCGCAATCGCGATTATTACTACTTGATACATAGACGGATGCTGCATCCTAGCGCATTTTTCCTGAGCAGCCAAGCACGAAATAGGACAATTGACAAACCAACTCTGCGGAGACGTTTGTTTTTTCGCGCGGTAAGGAATGGCGCAGTTAGAACCGATTCTCCTCTTCGTACGGTTTA
>JBGPZS010000351.1:0-4742 GCA_041493865.1 Terriglobia bacterium | reverse complement strand
CGGTTGCCAGGCTGCCGCGCTCATCGCGCCCAGCAGCTTTCTCTCCAGTCCCAAAAGCAGCAGCCGGCGAATGTCCGTGAGAGAGGATGGCTGCCTGTAGATGGGGGTTATGGAAGAGACTGCCCGCTAAAGCGGAGTCTCGTTTTACTCAACCGTCCCTCTGAGTGCTTGCGCCTGCATCTAAAAGGAGCGGAGATGGGATTCTTCAAGTCGATCAAAGACATTCTTTCCGGTGAGAACTGTCCGGCCTGCGGCACGCCTGGCGCTCGCCGGTCCGGCTCTGAGATTCGCTGTCTTAACCCGGTGTGTCAATACTTCAATCCCAGCTTTGCGCCGAGCACCACGCCGCAGCAGCCCCCTCAGCAGACGCAACCACCGCAGCAAGGCAAGCCATCCGGATGGAGTACCAGTCCGGGCCCAACTCCAGCGGGGTCCGGGTCCGTACCAGCCGGCTCGGTCGCAATCCAATACCGCAACTTCCAGGGTCAGGACAAGACTTTTTATGCCGAGAGGAGTTCACTCCATCGCGAAAAAAACCACATCATGGCGAAGGTCGCTCCCAAGAGCGTGCCGATATCGCTTTCCCGCGATCGCATCCAAAATCTAAGGGAGGTCGAAAACCAAATACTGCTGCAGCGCGTTGAACCCGGACAGGACTGGCCGAGCAAACGCGAACGCCAAGTGCTGGGCTATCACTCGAAGAACCACACTACGTCGCCACTCTACGAAAAGATCCGCGCCAAATATCCGAAGTGGTAGCGGGTTCGATTACCTGATTACCAAATTACTCAATTACCTAATCTATCTGTAATATCCCTGCCTGGCCTCTACCACCACGTCACCCACGGACTTCTTGACCTCCGGCGCCAGCTTTACCTTGATCGTACAAAACTTGCCCTTAGGCTTCTGCACGGAGGGATGATAGCCCAGGCTGTAGCGCATCCGCAGGTCGTCGATCAGTGTCGCCAGCTTGTCCTTCAGCTCCTTCTTCTTGTACTCGATCACCTGTCCGCCCGTGGCTTCAGCGTATTTCCAGACCTCGCCGGGTGGATGGAGCATTCGTTCCGCCGGGTGCGCCCTTAACCGTGACTCTCCCTCCACCGACTCATCACTTTGTTTCACCAGTGAGCACACCACCGTGCTGGTACGGAAAAGCTGGTCCAGCGCCTCTTTTTGCGAATGCGGCATCGCGCCTTTCAGGCTTCGCCGGTAGCGCAAGGGAATCTCATTTTCCGATGGTATGTTCGGGACATCATCGGTGAGCCAGATGATGACTCGCCGGCTCGAATATTTGTTTCCTTTTGAGAGTTGTTCCGACGCCTGGAAAATACCTTCGTTGAAGAACGCCGCTTCATCGCTCTTCATATGGCTGGCTTTTTCGATTGCCGCCGCCGCCAGCGCCCGGTCTTTCGTTGCTTCCTGCAGCACCTGTGTCGACGCGGCATAGACCATCACCGTTACCTCATCTTCCGGCTTCAGGTGCTGTAATGCTTCCAGGGCCCCCTCCGCCAGCGATTTCAGTACCGGTCGCACGCTGTCCGTCAGATCAAACAGGATCACAACTGAGAGGGGCAGCTTGTCCTGACTAAACACGCTCAGCCGCTGAAGAATGTTGTCTTCATAAACCTGAAAATCCATTGCCTTTAGCGACGGGACTGAGTGCCGTGTCTTCCTATCTAGCACTTGGGCGTCAATCAGGACCACATGGACGTCGATGCGAAAAACCGGCTCAGTGGCCGCGGGATTTTGCCCATGGAGGTGCGGTAAGATCGTCAGTCCACAAAAGAACAGAAGCAAGGCCCAGGTTCGCATGATTCAACCAAGATAGGACGGTTTGGACCACGAGTCCAGCCCCATCAGAAAAGTTGGGATGAGCCTGTGCCCGCTGGAACTTTGATTTTTTCCAGGAGGATTTCCAATGCAGCCCCAGATGCAATTGGCGACACAGGCGGACGCCCCAGCCCACGCCCCGGTAACTGCCCCGGAAGCTCCAGCCCACTGGAACCCGGCACTCCTGATCGCATTTCGTTTCGCTTTCTCGTATTTCGTCCTGTATTGCTTTCCCTTCCCGCTGGGCTTTCTTCCCTGGACCGACAAGCCGGCGGGATGGTATGAAGCGCTGTGGCACAAGGTGGTTCCCTGGGTCGCGCAGCATTGGCTTAGGTTGGCCCAGCCCATCACCGTCTTCTCCAACGGCAGCGGTGATACCACGTATGACTACGTCAAGGTACTGTGCTTTCTGGCTCTCGCTGCCCTGGCCGCAATTGCATGGTCGGTATTGGATCGCAGGCGGGGAAACTACACACGGCTCCATCACTGGCTCAGGTTTTACGTCCGCCTCACACTCGGTGCAACGCTGCTCTCTTACGGCGGCTATAAAGTCATTCCGTCGCAGTTCCCTCCCAACTGGCAATGGCGATATCTGGAAAGCTACGGCGACTCCTCGCCCATGGGAATCTTGTGGACCTTCATGAGCGCCTCCAGGAGCTACACCATCTTTACCGGCGCGGTTGAGATGCTGGGTGGGATACTGCTCTTTGTTCCACGATTGGCCACGCTTGGGGCCCTTTTGCCGTCGGCGCCATGTGCAACGTGTTCACGCTGAACATGAGCTATGACGTGCCGGTCAAGCTCTATTCATTTCATCTTCTGTCGTTTGCAGTCTTCCTCCTTCTCCCCGAACTGAAGCGGCTGGCGGGCTTCTTTATCTTCCATCGCTCTGCTGCTCTGGCGTTGGGTGAGCTGCGTTTTCAGCGGACTTGGCTGAACCGCGGCCTACTGATAGGCCAGTTCGCTCTGGGATTGCTCTTTGCCGGACATGCTATATATCTGTCCCACAGTCAATTGAAAACCTTCACCACAGGTGATTTTGCCATCAAGCCTCCCCTCCATGGCCCATGGGCAGTGGACGAGTTTTCCATGGACGGCAAGCCGCGCCCCCCTCTTCTCAGCGATGAAACGCGCTGGCAGAAAGCAATCTTTGACTTCAATACCTTCTTCACCATTCAAGGGATGGATGGCAAACTGGTCCGCTTTTCGGCAAAAATGGATACCGACAAGAAAACCATCGAGCTCATCAAGCGGACTGACGCCAAATGGAAAGCGAACCTGACCTATGTGCTTCCCACACCGGAGACAATGACGATGGATGGCCAACTGGGAGGACAGAAAGTCCACATCAAGCTGCACCATCTGGATGGAAAATACCTCCTGAATACCCGCGGCTTTCATTGGATTAACGAATTCCCATTCAATCGCTGATGGCCGTCAAAAGGGAGCACCCATGCGCTCCCTCGAATCCAAGTGCCGACGCTCCTTTAAAACAGATCGTACTTCGGCCAAGACGGCGTTGTGCTGATGATCTTCTGCATCACCCCCGACAGTGTAAAGGCGCCGCCATCGTTGGCCGGCCGCGTGTTCGCAACCACTGCATAGGTATACCCGCCCGGCAGCACCTGGAGGAAGGCGATGGAACCCTCGATGTCTCCGTTATGCCATTGGGGCAGTCCCCATCCGAATCCGTAATTTGGGTCCTTGCCATTGGCGTCTTTGATCCCTGAGTCCGTCGTGACCGCGGTATGCGATGCGGCACTGAAAATATCGGGCTTTGTGGGCAAGCCATCCACCCGGACCACGTATCGGACGAGATCGATTGGGGATGCGACCCATCCGCCGTGCGAATCAAAGCGGGTCACGTTTAACGTGTATGCGCCTGCGGGATAGTACTTCACCTCGCGAGGCTTGTGTCCCGCTTCCGAGTTGGCCCCGATCGCCATGTCCGTAACGCTGCTCACGCTGAGCACATTCTGTTTCACGAATTGCTCGTAGCCCTGGCCGCTCACCTTCTCGATCACCCGGCCCAGAAGACAGTAGCCGAAATTGAGGTATTCAAACTGGGTGTTTGCATCGCGGGTCATCTTGTGCCCGGGATCATTGATCATCCATGAGATTAGTTGCGCATGGTTCATGCCCGTGTTCATGAACATGGGATCGCCGTTCATATTGCTGAGACCGGAGACGTGCTCTAGCAGATGCTTCACCGTGATTTGCTCGATTTTCTTGTTGGTCGCGGGGGTGGGAAATTGGGCGCCAAGAATACTACCGGGCCCGAAAACCTTGTCAGTCAGGTGGAGCTTCCCTCCTTCAATTAGCTTCATGATCGCCGTGGAAGTAATATTTTTGGAAACGCTGGCAATTCGGAACAGGTTCGTCGGCGCAGCTTCTTCCCCGCTCTCCTGGTTCGCATATCCAAATCCGGCGGCGTACACCAGACGGCCATCTTTGGTGATCGCCAGGGCCAACCCGGGCACCTGGTTTGTGCCCATGTAGGACTGGATCTTTTGAGAAATCGACTGTAGATCGGCTCCGCTGAAATTCGGGTTGTCCCAGATCACGTTGAGCTTGCCGGCTCCCCCGCCCGAACTGAATGCGGTGATGTAGACCGGCTGGTTTCCCTGGTAATAAAAGTTGTCATACACATTCTGGTACCAGGCATCGGGTATTCCGTTGCGCGAGAACCAGGTCGGTCCGCTGGTTTTTTCCCAGATCGCCGCGTACAAGTCCTGCCCGCCAACGTTATAGCCGCTGACTTCTTTCAGACGGAAGCCTTGCTTGCCAAAGTCATCAAACGCTTTCTGGTAATCGCCTGCGCTGAGGTTGTGGCGGGCCACCCATGCTGGTCCAGCTGATTTTTCGAAGATGGCGGCGAAATGTGGCGACGCGCCAGCACTGTAACCGCTTAT
>JBGPZS010000604.1:0-2069 GCA_041493865.1 Terriglobia bacterium | reverse complement strand
GCACTGCCTTTGTCCTGAACCGTGATAGCCGCACGGACACGGATTCATGGCCGCGGCCAGCATGAAGCGCGCGGGAAAGGTCAGTGACATGGCGGCCCGGGCAATCGTTACGTTGCCGTCTTCCAGCGGCTGGCGCATCACTTCCAGCACGTTGCGCGGAAATTCCGGCAGCTCGTCCAGAAACAGCACCCCGTTATGCGAGAGCGAAACTTCGCCGGGACGAGGAATGATTCCTCCGCCGATCAATCCGGCGTCAGAGATGGTGTGGTGCGGCGAACGAAACGGACGCGCGCTCACCAGCCCCGCCGTGGCGTCCAGCACTCCGGCAACGCTGTGGATCTTGGTGGTCTCCAGCGCTTCTTCAAACGTCAGCGGCGGCAATATGCCGGAGACGCGCTTGGCCAGCATGGTCTTGCCCGAACCGGGCGGCCCGATCATCAGGATGTTGTGCCCGCCCGCGCAGGCAATCTCCAGCGCGCGCTTGGCCGTGAACTGCCCGCGCACTTCCTTGAAGTCGGCTGCGCCGCTCTGCTCCGTCTCGCCCAGCATCTGCGCCGTATCCACCTTCATCGGCGAGACGCCGTTCCCGCTGTTGAGCAGGTTCACCACGTCAATCAGCGACTTCACCGGATACACATTCACGCCGCTCACTACCGCGGCTTCGCGCGCATTCACCTCCGGCACAATCAGGTTGGCAATCTTCCTGGCCCGCGCGGCAATCGCAATTGGCAGCGCGCCACGCACGCCGCGTATGCCGCCATCGAGCGAGAGTTCGCCCACCATCACGTATTCGGGCAGCTCTTTTCTCACCAGCCCGCCGTATGCGCCCAGGATCCCCATGGCCATCGGCAGGTCAAATCCCGAGCCTTCTTTCTTGATGTCGGCCGGCGCCAGGTTGATGGTGATCTGCGTGAGCGGGACTTCATAGCCGCAGTTTCTCAGCGCCGCGCGGACCCGTTGCTTGCTCTCTCTAACGGCGGCATCAGGCAGGCCTACGGTCTGAAAATTTTCTTTAGGGTCTCGGACCGGGCTGACATCAACTTCTACCTCGATGATGTTCGCATCGATTCCAAAAACTGCGGCGCTCTGGGTCTTGAAGAGCATGCTTGCGGGGCTTTCTCCTGACGGGAGAGCATTCTAGCAAGAGTGGGATGAATTGCAGAATTTTACGTCGGAGACGGTGCTAAGTGCTCTCCCGTAGACCCTGCTCCCGAGGTTACTGAAGTGCATGTTTCCATTGAATCCTGCACCCGTTTGAAAGTACCATCAGCTCAATCTCTCCGGTATTTTTATGATGCGGCACCCCGAACCTCGCGTTGATATCAGCCTCGACGTCAAGGTGTGGGGCATGGACGTTTACGGCAAGCCTTTCGTTCAGCATGCGCGCACCGTCAACGCCAGCTCCGCCGGAGCGCGGCTCATTGGGATCGACTGCGTCCGTGAAGGCGAGGTGATCTTTTTACAGCACGGCGAGCAGAAGGCCCAATGCAAAGTAATATGGGTAGGCCGTGACTCCGCCAAAGCCCGACAGATCGGTATTTTTTGCGTGGAGCCGGGCAAAAACCTCTTTGGCGTTCGACTGCCGGCGCCAGAGTTTACCGCGGCCTTCGCCGGGGAGAGAGCACGCAAAGCAAGGAGAACTATGCCAGACTCGCCAGGAACCAGGAGAAGCCAAGAGCGTTTTCACTGCACCGGTGGCGTTGAGCTGCGCCGTAATGAAGGCGCCCCACCGGTCTTTGGCAATTTGAGTGACGTGAGCCTTACCGGCTGCTACGTTGAAACCGTCTCCACCCTTCCAGCCGGCACCGAGCTGCTTTTCATGCTGCGCGTGCGTGATACGGTGGTGCGTGGCCGCGCCGAGGTCAAAACCTCACACCACGCCGTCGGCGTCGGCCTGGTTTTTTCCCACATGAGCAAGGAAGACCAGCAGAAGCTTGAGTTCCTCATCGGCACTCTTGCCGGATCGCAGGAGATGCAGCCCGCGGGCCAGCGCAAGCTCGTGGCTGAAGATCCCATGCCGCTGGTCCGGCCTTTTTCCGGCAACACCGTGCGTCCAGCTCCCACAGGGG
>JBGPZS010000583.1:0-2405 GCA_041493865.1 Terriglobia bacterium | reverse complement strand
CAAGCTCTTTAACCTTCGCACCGATCCTTTCGAACGTGCTGACGTTGACGCAACCCTTTACTACGCCAAATGGGCAGCGGATCGAATGTTCATGCTTGTTCCAGCACAGGCTATCGTTGGCCAGTTCTTGAAAACCTTTTAGCAATTTCCGCCACGTCAGAAACCATCCAGCTTCAGTATTGACGAGGCCTTGGATAAGGCGCGTGAAAATGAAAAGCAATTGGAAAGGGCGTCCGGCGGCGGAGTGAAGTAGGCTCGGTCCCCAGCGCGGCTGAGAAAGGTCGCGTGAGACAAGGCTGCTCGCGCGGTCGTATTTGTTTAACGACCCGTAGTGGCTTGAGGCGCCCTCAGGCTGGAAAGAAGGATTTTATGTGGACGGTTTCAGCAAGAGACTTTGCAATCAAAAGCATGCTGCTGCTGACTCTGCTCAGCCTGGCCTCCTGGCTAACTGCTCAGGTCCATGTGAGCAGAGGCGCGATTGGAAGCTGGCAGCGTCTGGGAAGCGCTCATGTGGACGGATGAGCGGACCATGACAAGATCGACGTCGGAGGTGGAACGTTTGCCGCTCTTCAGATGGCGGTCAATAACGGCGCGATCGGATTCGAGCGCGTGGTGATCCATTTCCGCAGCGGCGGAGATGAAGTGCTGCCCGTGGGAGAACGCATCCCCTCCGGAGGGCGTACCCGGCCCATCCCTCTACGCGGTGGCGCGCGCGAAATCAAAAGTGTTGAGATCTGGTACGTGAAGGGCCGATACGCAGAAGGCAAGCCGACGGTGCAGTTGTACGGCCGCCACTAGGCTTCTGTCGGGAAGAAAAAACGGAGGAGAAGCGCATGAGCCAGCGTAATCCAGTTGTTTCCACCAGCATTTCGCACGCGACCGCACCGGGCGATCCGCCGTTCAAGAACATGGTGTGGATTCCCGGCGGCAAGTTCATGATGGGCTCAAACCGGCACTATCCAGAAGAAGCCCCGGTGCATCAAGCGACAGTTGCCGGGTTCTGGATGGACCAATACCTGATCACCAATGCGGACTTCACACGCTTTGTCGAAGCGACCGGTCACGTGACAGTAGCTGAACACGCGCCCGATGCGGCGCTTTACCCGGGCGCGCTTCCGCATATGCTGGTGGCGGGCTCGGTGGTTTTTCGGCAGCCGCGCGGCAACGTTGATTTGCGCATTCCCAGCTGGTGGCACTACGTTCCCGGCGCGGACTGGCGCCATCCTGAAGGGCCGCAGAGTTCGCTAAAATCGCGTGAGGACCATCCTGTTGTTCACGTTGCCTATGAAGACATCGAAGCCTATGCCCGATGGGCCGGGAAGGAATTAGCGACTGAAGCGGAGTGGGAATTCGCGTCGCGGGGAGGATTAGATGGAGCCGTTTACTCCTGGGGCAATGAATTCTCACCGGATGGAAGGATCATGGCCAACACCTGGCAGGGAGAATTCCCGGCCGTTAATCTTCAGTTGCATGGCTTTGAGCGCACGTCGCCCGTGGGGTACTTCCCTCCTAACCAGTACGGGCTTTACGACATGGCAGGCAATGTGTGGGAGTGGACCGCCGAGTGGTATCAGAACCACCGCAAGCCCGCCAGTGCATGCTGTGGCCCCGCTAAAAGCGACGCGAGAACGCTAAGCCTTGACCCGCAAACGCCCAACATACGGATTCCGCGAAAAGTCTTGAAGGGCGGATCGTTCTTGTGCGCGGCCAATTATTGCTTCCGCTACAGGCCGGCGGCCCGGATTCCCCAGCAGGTGGATACGGGGACGTGCCATCAGGGTTTTCGCTGCATTGTCCGGGTGAAGCATGAAGACGGAGCTTCCTCGTGAGCGAGGTCCTGCTGCCGATTCCTCCTGAGACTCCGGAGTACACACGCCACAACCGGCGAGAAAGTGCTTCAAAGGTGAAGCAGCAGGCGCTGGCGCTCCGGCAAGAAGTGTTCGTCCTGTGGTTCATCCTGAAAGACCGGAGAACACCGTGGTATTCGCGCGCTGTCGCTGCTTCCGCGGTGGGATACATATTCAGCCCCATCCAGTTGATTCCCAGCTTTATTCCCTTTGTCGGGCTGATGGACGATGTTGCCGTCTTGTCGGCGGGGATGGCGCTGGTGCGCTGCCTAACCATTGAGGCTGTGCTTCAGGATGCGCGAGCGCGAGCGCAGGAGGTGCTGCAAACAGGCGCGGAGAACATCAAGCCCTCTGTGGTTCGGACCATGACAATCGTGATCGCTGCTATCTGGCTTGCCGCCACGATCGCGGCGGCCCTCTTCCTCTACAGGCGGTAAAGCGAAAACACATCTCGGAAAAACACGATGGAACAGCTATTCAAATCGTTTGCAGCTTACGTTGCTACTTGGATTGAAGTCGCTGCCGCGGTGCTCATTGTGGTTGGAGCAACAGAAGCCT
>JBGPZS010000537.1:0-2923 GCA_041493865.1 Terriglobia bacterium | reverse complement strand
GGCGTGGGCCACGGCATGGTCGCGGGCCAGGAATTTGCCGCCGTCGGAAAATGAGTCGGGCGTGACGTTCAGGATGCCCATGACCAGCGTGCGGCCCCCAAGTTCCAGCTCACGGGTGTGCAAGCGCCATAGAAAGGAATGTCTTTTAAACGGACGGCTTTCCATGGCGGCGATTGTATAATCTCCGGCATCCATGCGGAATCCTTCAGTACGCGCGTGCTTTGCGCTGGTCCTGCTCCTGTCACTTCAACTCTCCGCCGTTGCGGGAAAAAAGCCCGCGCCCAAAAAAGACCTGGCCAGGGAAATCAATGCCATTCTGAGCCAGCCGCCGCTTGACCGCGCGCACTGGGGCATTGACGTGCGCGATCCGGACTCGGGCAAGGCGATTTATTCGCTGAACCAGGAGCAGCTTTTTCTCCCCGCGTCGAACACCAAGCTGTTCACCACGGCGGCCGCGCTGGCCACTGCCGGCCCCGAATACCGCTTTCGTACAACGGTGGAAGCTGAGGGCAAGATTGACAATCTCGGGCGGCTGCTGGGCGATCTGTTGATTGTGGGGCGCGGCGACCCCAACATCTCCGGGCGGACCCTGCCATACGCGCTCAAGACGCAACGCACGCCGCCGCACACGCAGATTCTGGAAGAGATGGCGGACAAGGTGGCGCGTAGCGGGCTGAAAATCGTGGATGGCGACCTGATCGGCGACGACACTTATTATGCGTTTGAGCGTTATGCCGAAGGCTGGGCGCTGGACGACCTGCAGTGGAGTGACGGCGCCCCGGTCTCGGCGCTTAGTTTCAATGACAACGTAGTATTTGTGAATATTCAGCCGGGCGAGCAGGCGGGCGACAAAGCACTGATCACGGTGGAACCGGAGACGGGGTATTACGAGCTGGACAATCGCATTGTGACCAGCACCGCCGGTGTTACGCGGAAGATCGGCATCCACCGCGATCCGGGTTCGAAGCGGATTGTCTTGTGGGGCTCGCTGCCGCTGGGCGATGCGGGGATGAAAGAGCCGCTGGCCATTGAAGATCCGGCCGAGTTTGTGGCCCAGCTTTTTCGCACGCTGCTGGAGCGGCGCGGTATAACGATTCGCGGCAAGGCGCGGGCACGTCACGGCGAAGGCGCGCAGTTTTTTGATCAGCCTCCACTGCCGCTCATGCTGCCTACGCCGGGAATCGACAACCCCGCGGCCAGTCTTCCTTCAGCCCCAGCGCCAGGCGCCCCTATAGCACAGGCAGGAGCAGCGCCGCAAAACAATCCACTATCGGGCACGCCGGCGCAACGGGCGCCAGACCTGGACCTTCCATCGACAAATAGAGTCCTGGCCGAGCACTTCTCCACGCCGTTCCTTGACGACATCCGCGTGATCAACAAGACCAGCCAGAACCTTCATGCCGAACTGGCCTTGCGGCTGGCGGGCAAGCTGCGTGGGAGCGGCGGATCATTTGAGGGCGGCATCGCCGCGGTGAAGCTGTTTCTGATGCAGGCCGGGCTCAAGGAAGATGCGTTTGCGTTTCTAGATGGCTCAGGGCTCTCCCGCCGCGACCTGGTCACGCCGGCCGCCACGGTCCAGTTGCTGATCTACGCGGCGCGCCAGCCGTGGGGAGCTGCGTTTGAAGAATCGCTGCCCGTCAGCGGCGTGGATGGCTCCCTGGCAGACCGTTTTCTGAACACGCCTGCAGCCGGACTGGTCCACGCCAAGACCGGATCGCTTAGCCACGTGAACGCACTCTCCGGCTATGGACAGACGCAGTCGGGTAAGCGGTTTGTATTTTCCATTTTCTGCAACAACCACAACCTGCCCGGCAGCAAGGTGCTGGCCGCGATGGATTCGGTGGTGCAGTTGCTGGTGGGCGAGGGTGTGCCGGCGAAAAAGTGATTTTGTGCCAACGGAAAAACTCACCACGGAGGCGCGGAGACGCGGAGAAAGCACGGCAAGAAGATTCGGCGGATTCTGCTGTTACAACCAGCCTTGCTCCTTGGTAAGCCATAACTTGGTTTAGAATCCCGCGATGCAAAGTTCGTTACCGCTGGCGGGAATTCGCGTCATCGATTTTGGCCGGTTCATTGCCGGCCCATATTGCGCCATGTTGCTGGCGGACATGGGCGCTGACGTGATTCGCGTTGACCGCCGCCAGGGCAGCGAGGACCGCTACATCGCGGCAATCACCGAAAGCGGCGAAGGCGGCGGCTTTCTCTCGCTCAACCGCAACAAGCGCAACCTGACGCTGGATACGTCGAAGCCGGAGTCGTCGGAGATCATCCGGCGGCTGGTCAAAGGCGCGGACGTGGTGGTAGCGAACCTGCCCATGAACGTGCTCAAGAGCATGCGGCTGGACTACGACTCACTGCGGGCCATCAAGCCGGACATTGTTCTTGCCCGCATTTCCACGTTTGGCCCGGACGGGCCGTATGTCAACCGCGTGGGTTTTGATACGGTGGCGCAGGCCATGTCCGGCGCCATGGGTCTTACGGGATTTCCCGGCGCGCCGGTGCGCGACATTGTTCCGTTTGAAGACTATGGCACGGCGCTGCACACGGCCTTCGGCGTGATGGTGGCGCTTTACCATCGCCTGCAAACCGGCGAGGGACAGGTGGTGGATGGATCACTGCTGGCCACGGGCATCACGTTTGTGCAGGGCTTGCTGGCGGAGCGATCGGTGCTGGGGATTGAGCGCCGCCAGATGGGCAACACCGGGTTTTACGCCGCTCCGGCCGATGCCTACAAAGCCAAAGACGGCTGGATTGTTGTTTCCGCCGTCGGCAATGAGATGTTTGCACGCTGGGCCCGGCTGGTGGGACATGAAGAATTTATCGCCGATCCACGTTTTGCTGGTGATCAACTCCGCGCGGACAATCGGGGGCCGATTACAGAGGCGATGAACGCGTGGCTGGCCTCGCGCACGACCCAGCAGGC
>JBGPZS010000120.1:0-9519 GCA_041493865.1 Terriglobia bacterium | reverse complement strand
CGAGTGCGAGGGCGTCCACGATCCCGGCGCGTTCGCCGGCGCCAGCGTGGCCGCCGTGGCCCGGGCTGAAAACTCCGAGCCCGATTCGATCATCGAGATCGACAACAAGTCCCTCACCAATCGCCCTGATCTCTGGGGACACCTGGGCATGGCGCGTGAAGTGGCTGCCATCGCGGGCATGAGCGTGGCCGATCCTGTTGGCGAACTACCCGCAGCCGCAAGCAAGGGCGATCTTTCCATCTCGATTGAAGACGCCAATCTCTGTGCGCGCTTTAGCGGCCAGCGCGTTGAGAACGTGAAAGTCGCGCCATCGCCCCTGTGGATGCAGTACCGGCTCAACTCGCTCGGCGTGAACCCGATCAACAATCTCGTCGATGTCACCAACTACGTTTTGTGCGAACTCGGCCAGCCCATGCACGCCTATGACGCTGAGTTGCTGGGCAACGCCATCCTTGTGCGCGCCGCACGTAAAGGCGAATCGATTCTGGCGCTGAACGGCGAAAAGTATTCGTTGAGCGCAGAAGATATCGTGATTGCCGACGCGCACAAGCCTGTCGGCATTGCCGGCATCATCGGCGGCAATGACACGGCGATCCGCGCGACCACGAAGCGCATTGTTCTGGAAGCGGCGTCTTTTCCTGCGGCGCAGGTACGCAAGTCCTCGTCCCGGCTCAGGCTGCGCACGGACGCTTCTATGCGTTTTGAAAAGGGCCAGGACCCGGAAAATACTGTGCGCGCTCTGTCCCGTGCGGTTGAACTGCTGAAGCAGATTTCGCCCGGATCAGAGGCTGCGCCGCCCATTGACGTTTACGCTCGCAAGTCAACGCCGCCCAGGATCCAGCTCGATATCGACTGGGTGGAGCGCAAGCTGGGCCGCGAGCTCTCGACCGAAGAGGTGGTCAATATTTTCCAGTCGCTCGTGTTCGGCGTGGAGCAGACGGATGCCCGCAAGCTGATCATCACTGTTCCAAGCTGGCGCGCCACCAAAGACATCTCTATCCCGGAAGACCTGGTGGAAGAAATCGGCCGCATGGTGGGTTACGCTTCCATTACACCGCGGGCGCCGGCGGTGCTTGCCGCGCCCACCCCCCGCAACCTGGAGCACGAGCAGCATCGTGCGATTCGCGCCGCCATGGTTGGCCAGGGCTTTACCGAAGTCTCGAACTATTCATTTATCTCTGACGCCGATGCCGAGACATTCGGTTATACAACGGACAAGCTGCAACAGGTCGCCAATCCGATCATTGCCGAACAAAAATACATGCGCCCGACTCTGCTGCCCGGAATTCGTCGCAACCTGGCCGATAACAGCCGCTTCTTCGCCGATTTCCGGCTGTTCGAAATCGGCCGCGCCTACGGCAAACGCGCTGACGGCGCTCCGTCAGAGCGCACGCATCTGGTCGCCGCAATCTTTGCTCGCGAAGGCCGTGAAACCAGCGGAGCGAACCTGCTGGAGATGAAGCGCGTAGCACAGTATCTTGTCGGCGACTGCAAGGTTGTGCCGTCAAAAGCACATGGCAAGACCATGCATCCCGAGCGGGCAGCGCATGTTGAAGTCGGCAATCAACAGGTGGGCAATCTTTACGAGCTGCATCCTGGGCTGCTGGATCGCGGCCGCGCCGCCATTCTTTATCTTGACCTTGATGCGTTGCAGGGCCTGCCGTCACAGCGCCAGGCGTATCGCCAGTTGCGCCGCTTCCCCACCAGCAGCTTCGATCTTTCCATCGTCGCGGGATCGCACGAGCTTGTTGCGAATCTGGAAGAAAAGTTGCGCCAACTGGCGGGCGGCAGCCTGGTGTCTTTGCAATTCCTACTGATCTTTCCCCTGCCGCCAGATAAAAAGAGCGTCTCATTCCGCCTGACCCTGGGCGCCGACGACCGCACTCTGAACGCGGAAGAAGTTACGCACACCCGCGAACGAGTCGTCG
Source organism: Terriglobia bacterium (assembly GCA_041493865.1). Lineage (GTDB taxonomy): Bacteria > Acidobacteriota > Terriglobia > Terriglobales > Acidobacteriaceae > Angelobacter. The sequence goes on along the minus strand of JBGPZS010000120.1, from coordinate 7,591 downwards.
ACGGAATCAAATCGGCGGGATACGAGTTGCGCGAATAGTCGCCTGTTCCGTCAGCCAAGGCGCTTGATGATCGCCGCCGCAAATCTCTCCGCCGCGCCTTCCGCCAACCCCAGGAACAACTCCGGCTCAATCAGCTCCAGCTCCATCAGCACCAGCTTGCCGTCTTTTTCCACTGCATCGAGCCGGCAGTAAAGCGAATCACGCACCTGCGTTACGGCGCCAGCGATTTCGTTTGCCTGATCGAGAAGCTGGGGCGGCGGCGCAAGATACTCCGCACTGCCTCCAAAATCTTTTTGCACGCGGAAGTCTCCCGGCGCCGGCCGCTTCAAGACCGCATGGCTGTACGCTCCGTCAAGATAGATGAAAGAAAACTCTCCCTCCGTCTCAATCTCGGGGATGAACTGCTGGACCAGAAACGGCCCGCCCTGCATCCTTCGCGCCAACTCTGTCTCCGAGGGAAAAGATGCGGCCTCCATCAGCCACGTATTATGCGCGGTGGCGGAGACGGCCGGCTTCACCACGATCTTCTGCCAGCCAAGAATGCACGCCCGCTCCGCCGCGTTGATGCTCTCAGCATTCGTAACAAACACGGTCGGCGCGATCCGGATTCCCTTCTCTTGCAGCTCCTGCAGATAGAACTTGTTGTGGTTCCACAACACAGTCTCGACCGGGTTCAGCACGGGGACAACGCGTGCTGTTCGCCGCAGCCATTCAGTAAACTCCGCAACGCGCAGGTGATAGTCCCAGCATGTACGCAGGACCACAAGATCGAATAGCGCAAAACCGCACGCTGCGTCGCCCCAGTTCACGAACTCGGCATCAACTCCGCCGGCGGCCAGGTGCGGCAGCAACAGCCGCTCGCTCCCCGCGCCTTCCGGCAAGCCGCTCCATGTGATCAGCGCAACGTTCTTTCTCGACGCGGAAAGACCGGTCCGCCGCTTCGTCATATCCTTTGCAGGTCAGCCACCGTGCGTTCATTTTGAATGTTGCCGGTGTTCAGCGTTGTGGCGGGCTCAAACAGAATCACGTGCGTTTCTTCCAGCGTGTAAGGCATGTGCTCGGTGCCGTGCGGAACAATGATGAACTCCCCCGGCCGGACCGGTACGTCGCGCTCACTGCCGTCGGCATCGCGCCATTTCATATGCAGCTCGCCCTTGGTCACCATGAACATCTCGTCCTCCACGTCATGATGGTGCCACATGAATTCTCCCTGCACCTTCACCAGCTTTACCTGGAAGTTGTTCAGCTCACCTACGATTTTGGGGTTGAAACGGTCTTGAAACGCGGCAAATTTTTGGGCCAGATTCACAACATCCATAAGTGTTTCCTGTCCTTTTCCGGAGTAAACCGGATCTGCTTCATAACGCGCAAGCGCGCGCTCGTGCTTTCGTTTGATTGCGCCTGCATGGCGATGGATTCAGCAAAGAAGGGCTGGAAGCGCTTTCGCAAGGATCCTGCCGGGGTCGATCCTGCCGGGCTCGCCATCAACTCCTTCAGCATGAATTCTCTGCGCGACACGCGCCGCATTCCGGGGCGCGATTCGTCCATCATGCGGAGGCGGTTTAAATCTTGGCCAGCTGTTTCAGCTTGAACCGCTCGAGGCAGCTCTGGGCCCTAGTCATGGATAATTCATCCACGGCATAGAGGGAAATATATTCATCATGACTCATCCTGATGGCCAGGCTGCCCGCGCCATCAAAAAGAGTGGCATCCCAGAAAAAATAGAGCGCCAAATCCAACAGGCACTCAAGCTGCGGCAAGTCCGATTCGGAGAAAACATGCCCGGGAGCGTCATGGATGGGGCGTCTTTCATCTAACGACCACCGGTAGCGATCGAACAACGCCATATTCTCTGCTGACGGAAAGATGCTCCAGGCAGTGATCCAAAACAAGCCCGCTCGCCGGCCGTCGATGGCATGCGTCAGCGCCCGCGCGAGCGCCGTCTTCTTTCCTGTGTCAACGGGCAGGTGATAGCTGGCGCAATGAGGGTAAATCGTATCTAAAGGTCCACTGACAAAATCCTTTTTGAGGTTTGCCTTGAGCCAGTCTTCGCATTCCTGCTTGGAAATTATCTTCATCAGCCTTTCTTCATGGGACGGGCACCAGGTTGCGAGGCGGAAAGAGCCTCGTTCCTTCAGAGACAATTATGTAAATAAGCAACGCCGTACCGGTAAGCCCGGTTATTTGAGACATTTTATCAATGAAACCCGGATCCGGAACCGTGGGGCTCTCGGGTTGCGGTTGCTGTTGCGGCTTATTGTCGCATTTGCGATGGGCTTCGTCGGGGGTGATGGGCTTGCCATCGGGATCGTATCGTTGACGATCACCCAGGCCGTTGTCTATGTCCCAATGGCCTTCGGGGTCCCAACTTCCTGACGGTTGGCCCTGGCCCGGTATGGGTTCCTGAGGCCCCCATGTACCGCCTCGGGGGTTCTGCGGGTTCGGATTCCATTTCCAGCCATTACCAGGGCCGGCTCCCGGCACGGGAACGGGGGGCGGACCGGGGGGCGTTGGCACCGGATCAAGCCCTGAGGGATCATAGTAGCTGACCGGCGAGTTTCCAGCATAAGCATAGACATTGAGTCCGCCATCGAACCCCGCGGGATCTTCGCTGATAAATCTTCCCAGGAGAGGGCTGTAATATCTGGCGCGGTAGTAGTAGATACCGTTTCCATCATCCTCGCGCCCGGTATATTGGAATTCGTTTGCGCTGGCTTGGCCTGAAACAGTGGTCGCTCCGAATGGATCGTAGGTATATGCCGTCTGAACATTACCGCTGGCATCCACCAGGGCGAGCGTGCTTCCCAGGGCGTCCCGCAGCAGCGCGGAGGAACTCGACGATGCGGTCCGGGTGAACATTTCATCCACGCCGCCACTGAGCAGATTTGCCGCGACCGACGCTCCGGACAATTCCTGAATGATGTTTCCGCCGTCATACAGGAGCGAACGATTGGCCGCATTCTGGGTGCGCCGGCCGAATGCATCGTATTGAAGCGTATTTCCATTGAGGGTGGCGAGCTGACCTCTTGCGTTCCAGGTGAAACTATTCGTCCCGTCCGATGACATGCTTCCGTTCGCGTCGTAACTCAGGCTTAGGCCGTTCCAGTTCGTCAGCTCACTCGCGGCATCGTAGCTGGACGCGACGGACTGGGGCAGGCCCGTGCGGGCGAAGCTGCCGCCCATCTCCAATCTCTGTCCCAGAGCGTCATAAGCATAGGTCAAATTTCCCAGCACGGCCCCGCCGAAGTTATAAGTGATCGCGGTGAGTTGCGAGCCGTTGTCATATCCGTAAGAGATAGTGGTCCCGTTGGGAAATACCGTGGAAATACGGCGATTGGTGTCGTCGTAGCCGAAGCTGACGGAGGAAACGCCTTGTGATATCAGGGTCAATCGGCCGGCATCGTCATAGGTGTAAGACGACGATGGCTGACCGGAAACAACCACGCTCGTCCGTCTTCCTGCACCGTCATAGCCATACGAGATCGAACCCTGCGGCGTGGTTTCTGAAGTGAGACGGTCAAGATTGTCGTATCCGTGGGTAATGGTTCCCGCCACGCTGTCCACCGCCTGGGTCATCCGGTTCGCGGCATCGTACTGAAAAGTGGTGGTGCTCGCGTAGGTGGCGTTGCCGCCGCTTCCCTGCGTTCCATATCCCGCAAACGAGCGCCGGTTCAACCCATCGTAGTTGTAGGTGGTAACCTGTCCTTTGCGGTCCGTGAAACTGATCACTTTCCCCGCCTGATCATAGGCGTAGCTTTCCGCGCGTAGCAGAGGGTCCGTGCGCGTCACAACAAGGTCCATATTGTTGTAGGACCATGACGTGGCATTTCCAAGTGGGTTAGTCACCCTTACCAGGTTCCCGTTGGGGTCATAATTGAAAAAGGTGGTCCCCTGGAGCGGATCAGCGTTCTGCACCACCTGGTCTGAGGCGTCATAGGTATAACGCGAGACGCGTCCTAGCGCGTCCGTCACTGCCGCCAGACGCCCCGCGCCATCGACGAAGCGCGTGGTTGTATTTCCCAGCGGGTCCGTGATGCCGACTAAATCGCCGCCGTCGTAAGAGAAGAGGGTAGCGTTGCCCAATGGGTCCGTTACAGAGGTGAGAAGGCCATGCTCGTTGTAAGCCAGTGTGGTTTGGTGGCCCAGAGGATCTGTAATGGAACTCACGTCGCCTGAGCTATTGTGCGCCACAGTTGTGCTGTGGTTCAGGGGATCTGTCATCGTGGCAAGCTGGTGGTATGCTGGCTCATACGTGTACGCCGTGGTTACCGCATTCGGCGTTCCTGCCAAGCGAGTGACGCTGGTCACGCTACCGAAGGAATCGTAGGTATAAGACGTCTGCCGCGAGAGCCCGTCGATCTTGCTGCTGACGAGCGTGGTGATCGGGTCGCGATTGTAGGTGATGGTTTGTTGTTCAGGCCTGCCCAAAGCGTACGTTTCGCTGGTTTTGTAGCCATTGGCATCGTAGGTCGTGCGTTTGGTGGTTCCCAGAGGATTCGTGACATCTGCCTGCGTGATGTTCCCGGTCGCGGGATTCGTGACATAGCTGAAAAGGAAGCGCGTGTTATCAGCCTGCGTCTGCTGAATGACCCTGCCGTTCTGGTCGTATTGGTTTGTTAAATAAAAAATGCCGCGTGCGTCTTGAATCGACGTCATTTGGCTGAAGGCGTCGTACGTGTATTTCCATATTCCACCGTTCGCATCCGTGACTTGCGTCAGCCGGCCGCCCGCGTCATAGGAGTAATTGACGGTTCGATTGATGTTGTCTTTCGCTTGAATGATGCGATTGCCGGCATCGTAAGTGAATTGGATCCAACGGCCGTTGGGGCTGGTGATTTGCGTGAGATTGTGGTTGCTGTCGCGGGCGAAGGTCAGCGCATTGCCATAACGGTCGCGCATGCCGGTGGGAGCTGCCGATCGTGGATTATTGGACGCGTCGGAATCGGGGAAACAGTAAACAGTCCCGTCCTTCTTTGTGAGTGTCCACGATCCGGAGGGAGAGCACGCCTGGAATTTCAGTACGGCGCCGTAGAAATCTGTCGCCGACGAGGTGTGCTGATAGACCGCATTGGTAAAGTCGCAATAACCGTTTGCGCCGGTGCAAGGGGACGTTCTCTGGAAGTGGATACGTCCGCCATCCGGCAGAATGAGGTCCTGGAAGGTGTAACCCTCAGGAAAAGTATTGTTGTCACCGATCATGAAAATGTCATAAGGCTGGCTGGCGCCGACTCCAAAAGATCGGGAGATAGGATCGTTCTGCCGGTAAATCCGGGTAAGAACAATTGGAATCACATCCGCCAAAACCAAATCGGTCTTCTCGTAGATAAAAAGTCCCGTGCCCAGATCGACGGGTTCTCCACCTTTGCTGTTATTTCCGGCCTTGGAGCCAACCGGGGGCGCATTGCCGGGATTGGCAACCATGGCCCCGGTAAACTCGTAGATTTCGACACCCGGGTTGGGAACAATCTGGGAACGGTTCGCCGATACTCGTCCTTCGCCGTAGATGAACCAGCCTTTCTGTTCGGCATCGTAATTCCAGAATTGATAAGGCGTCCCGGGCGGGTAATTAAGAGCGTTGGGATAGACGAGACGGGCGCCCTTAGCTCCGGCGCTACCAGCCACTCGTATGTATGCCGACCCAGGCTGGATGGTGAAGTAGATAGGCACGGGTACTGTCGGCAAGGGGAATGGCGGCCGGTCCAGCGGGATGGGCGTAATGCTGATTTCCGTCACCGTCTTCCCGTTACGGTCGGTAATGATCGTATTCGCCGGCAACCGCAATTCGAGTCCGGGAAGAAGCGGCGTTGTAATCACAGTTTCTGCGGCAGTAGGTGATGGAATCTTCACTGCGTGGGCTGTATCCAGCGGCGTCATCCAGATGGTGTAACGAAGAACGTTTGTGACGCGGTCCTGGATTTCTACGCCGACTTCGAAAACTCCATACTTGCGCACTGGAGTATTCGCGGCATCTCCAAGAATCATCATCGCGTGGTGTCCCGGCTTCAGGCCGGCGAGCAGAAAGCGCCCCGTACCGTCGCTGAAAGTCTCCAGTGCTCCGATCTGCAGTTTGACGCGCGCAAGCGGAGCGCCATCCAGCCTAAGCACCTGGCCGGCAAGAGCGGTGGTCCCAGGAGCGGCCTGCAACGGAGGCATCGACTGCCACCTTGAAGCAGGATTATGCGTCATCCAGTCGGAAGTCGGGGTCCAGAGATCGTCTTGTAACGGGCCGGCGGCAGTGGTGAATGTGAACTCCGTAAAAGCCACGTTGGTATTGTTGGCATCAAGCGCACCTGAGAGCCTGACTGAGTAAGCCGTCCCCGGGGCCAGCGCAGTTGCGGGGGTGATAAAGGCCAGCATGCCTTCCTCAGCGCCGGTGATTTTGGCTTCCACCATGCCCACTGGCCCGCTCAGGATGACCGTTTGATTATTGATGGTTGCAATCTGGATTGGCCTGCTGAACCGCATGGAGATGAGCGGGGTCACGGGAACATCGATTGCTCCATCTTCCGGCGAGGTAGCGGCTGTTTCTGCGATGCCTGCGTTCCTTGCCAGCAACGCCTGCGGATCAGAAACCTGCGAGATGGTCCCCGCCTGGGGGTCAAAAATCTCGGTGGTCGCAAGGGTGTTGCCATTGTTCTCTTTGCCGCCGCTCAAGAGCACTCGGCCATCCGGTAAAAGAGTCGCCACGTGATTGCGGCGGGCTGAGATGAGTTCCCCTGCTCTTTTCGTGCTGCTTCCTTGCCGCGGGTCCCACAGCTCGATTTTTTTCGATGCTGTGCCGTCCGCTCCCGCGCCTCCGGCAATCAGCACTCGCCCGTCTGTAAGCACCGTGGCCGTGTGAAAGGCGCGTGGCCCCGGCCCGCTGGAGTTGGGCCGTTGCACGGTCTCGGTGTGCGGGTCGAATATTTCGCTTTGCGCCACCACGTGGCCATCCGGGCCAATTCCGCCCAGAAGCAGGACCGTTCCGTCGGGCAAAACTGTTGCAGTATGCCCGGCACGGGCGAATTGCAATGTCACAGGCAATTGTCTTTCGCTCCCGCGCACGTCCCGGAGCAGGAGCTCGGCAGATGGGTTTCCGCTCGTGTCTTGCCCACCGGCCAGCAGGACGTTGCCATCCGGCAGCAGCGTGGCTGTTTGTCCCACATGCTGCACCCGCCCGGCGGGCGAAGGCATCTGCTGCGTCATGGCCGGAAACGCCGATACGGTGAGACCAAGGTTAAGAACAACCGCCAGAATGCGAACCAGGCTAGCCCTAGTCATTGCTGCTCTCCAAGATTGAAATGCCTTGTGACCGTTTGTTGGTTCCATTTCCTTGCTCTCGATCATGGCGTTACCGTCAACGCCACCGTCACGCTGCCGGTATTGGCGACTTGCGGATCAATCAGCACCGTGTATGTGCCGGTGGTGGGCAGCGTCAGCGGGCCAAAGGACCCTGAGCTGCTGCAAATGCTGGTGGACCCGAGAGAACTTCCATCCGGCTTCAAGATGCCGGCCGTAAGCGCCAGACATCCTGGATAGGTGGAGCCGCTCAAGCTCACGCTGGCATGCTGCCCTGAAGTTCCGTTGAACGTATAGCGCGCGTTCTGGCCGG
>JBGPZS010000307.1:0-5159 GCA_041493865.1 Terriglobia bacterium | reverse complement strand
GCGGCCCATTCCATGTTGCGGATATGCACGCGGTTCAGCGGCGTTTCCCGCGTACACAACACCAGCGGACGTTTTTCTTTCAGGCAAACATCGGCCGCGCGGTCAATCAGGTTGCCGGCCAGTCCGTGAGCAACTCTGGCCAGCGTGCCCATGCTGCAGGGAATCACGATCATCGCGTGAGTCGGGTAGGAGCCGCTGGCCACATTGCCGCCAATGTCGTCATTGTTCTGCTGCTGAATTTTTTTCGACTTTATGCCGATAAGCTGTTGAACGAGGTTGTTGCGGCCCTTGATGCCCAGCTCTTCGGCAAAAACGCGCAGCGCGTTGTCTGACGCAATGAAGTTTACGGTTTGCACTCGTTCGTCGCGCTCGACGGACAACAGCAGTGCGCGTGTAAACATCGCGCCGCTTGCTCCCGTGGCGGCTACCGTGAGTACATGGGCTGACGGATGTAACAGCTTTGGCATCTAAAGGTGTAAGGTCTGGCTTACAGACTAACAGGAACTTCAGAATAGGGAGGCGCCCGCGCTCAAGTCAAGTTGGCCCATTCACGCCCGATTCTGGCGAGAATGGGTAGAAGCCGGGCTTCTTCATGGGCAGTGGTTTCTCAATACGTGCACGGCGGCGGACAGCGGCGCAGCAACTTGCTTTATTGCAGGTGAAGCGCGAGATCAGCGCCACCGATCCGCACGGCCGCCTGAAGTATGTCCGTGATTTCAGTGAGGCATTCCGCGATTACCGCCGCGCTCTCACCGCTGCCGAACTCAAACCTCAATATGCAGCCGCTGACGTTCTGCTGGTAGGCGATTACCACGCTCTGGCCGCGTCACAGGAGTTTGCCGCTTCTTTGATTGGCCAGCTTGCCCAGGGCGGACGGCCAGTTGTGCTGGCGCTGGAGATGGCCTTCAGCCGCGATCAATATGTGCTGGATGAATGGCTGCGCGGCGAAATCACCGAGGACGAACTTCGCGCCGCCATCCGCTATGACGATGAGTGGGGTTATGACTGGGAGCCGTTTGCCCACTTGCTGGGCCAGGCGCGCAAGCACGGCTGCGTAGTGTACGGCATTGATCTCAAGCCGCGCGGCAACATGCGCAAGATCGCCGCGCGTGACCGCCATGCCGCCGCCCAGATCGCGCAGATCCGCCGCGCCCATCCGGAAGCGCGCGTGCTCACTCTTTTTGGCGAGGCCCATCTTGCGCCGAACCATCTGCCGCAGTGGCTGCGCCTGCTGCGCCCGCGCGACCGCGTGCTCACCGTGCTGCAGAACCTGGACGAGCTGTACTGGAAGGCCGCGGGCGAGCTCAGTGACAGCATTCACGGCGTGCAGGTCACGGACGATGTGCTGTGCGTCTTCAATTCCACGCCCCTGGAAAAATACGAGAGTTATCGCATCTATATCGGAAAATGGCGGACCGAACCCAGCCAGCCCGATCTGGCGCCCACGTTTTACAACCTGGTGGATACGTTTCTGCGCTCCATGGGCCTGGAACAATACTCGCCCGCGGCGGGCAGCCATTCCAGCGCGCTGATTGAGGACTACCCGGAGGTTTACCTGCGGCCCGGCCCCGCAGATTTTGAAAAGCTGCTGGCACGCAAAGCAATTCCAGCGGCTGAACGCCGGCCCGTGCTGGAGAAGCTGCGCCAGCAAGGGTGTGTCTATTCACCCAAGCACAATCTGCTGCTCATCAAACGGTTTCAGCTTGCCCATGCGGCGGAGGAAGCCGTCCGCTTTGTGCAGTATGAGTGCCGCGGTCCGGCCTGCTCCCATGGCCCGTGGCGGGGCAGTTCGCATCAGGACCAGTTTTACTTTGACGTGATTGATCGCGCCTTCACCACCTTTGGCGCGCGGGTCCTGCTGCCGCATTACCCGGTGCTTCGCCAGGACGACTTTCGCGCGCTCAACAGCCAGCCACGCGCCGCCGCGGTCCGGCAAACGGCCTTCAGCCAGCGCGAGCACAGGGAGATGATCGAATTCCTGGTCTTGCATAAAGAAGCGGAAAGGCATGCGCGACTGCGCGCCGAGTTGCCGCGTGTGCTTGCCACCGGCATCGCTTCAACCGGCAAGAAGCGCGATTTTCTTGTCCGCAACCTGGGCGCAATGCTGGGCGCGGAAATGCATGAAGCTTATCTCGCCGGCTCGCTCAGCAAGAGCTATCTGCGCTCGCTCTTCTTCCGCAAAATCCATCTGCCCGGAGTGGCGAAGAAGGCATACTTTGAGCTGGCGCGACGGGTGAACCCGGCGCAGTGCACGCTGTTTTCCTGAAAAATCCACCACGGAGACACGGAGGCACGGAGAGATTACTAGTGCTTGCCCGTCTTGGATGCGTTTCCTGGGAAAGGCCATCACGCGCAGGAGATGCCGGTCTGTTCCAAACTGTTCTGTTCGCACCCACGACAATCGACCTGCTTCTGGTCTTGTTTCCTCCGTGTCTCCGTGTCTCCGTGGTGGATTTTCTGTTTGGTGCTAATCTGAAGTCTCCTTTATGGACGCAATATCCCTCCACAAATTGCTGCAGGACGTGCGCAAAGGCGCGGTCTCTCCCGACGAGGCCGTGGCCCGTCTGCGCCACATGCCATTTGAGGACATGGGCTTTGCCAAGATCGATCATCACCGGCGCGTCCGTTCAGGCATGCCGGAAGTAATTTTTTCCCAGGGCAAGACACCGGACCAGGTGGCAAAAATCTTCAAGCGCATGGCGGTGCAGGGCGGGAACGTGCTGGCCACCAAGGCCACGGCACAACACTTCCGCGCGGTCAAGAAGATTGTCCGCAAAGCGGAGTACCGCGAACTGGCGCGGGCCATCACTCTGGCGCAGGACAAGACAACCTACGGCAAAGGCACCGTGGTCATCATCTCCGCCGGCACCAGTGATATCCCGGTGGCGGAAGAAGCTCTGGTCACCGCGGAAATCATGGGCAATGAGGTGGCGCACCTGTATGATGTTGGCGTGGCCGGCATTCATCGCCTGCTGGCCGGCAAAGACCTTCTCGATCGCGCGCGGGTCATCATTGTGTGCGCGGGCATGGAAGGCGCTCTGCCCAGCGTGGTGGGCGGACTGGCGCGGGTACCGGTCATCGCCGTGCCAACCAGCGTGGGCTACGGCGCATCCTTCCATGGGCTGGCGGCGCTGCTGGGCATGCTCAACTCCTGCGCGTCCAACGTGAGCGTGGTGAATATCGACAATGGTTTTGGCGCGGGCTATGTGGCTTCAATGATAAACCGCCTCTAATATTGCTCCCGCCCGGCGAAACACATCGCTTCCCGTGGCTCCACGCGGCGGCTCCGGAGCAGCCCCGCTCACAGAATTTCCAACAAAGCAAGAACTACATTTACAATTCAAAATTTTTTCCCAAGCAACAAACTAAATTTGGTTAGCGTCTTATTGGCAGGTGTAAAATCTGCGATTAATGAGGGCCTTCGGACCTTCGTACGGGACCTTCTCCCAGCCGAGGCACACATGAACGTTCACGTCAGCTACAAAACAGGCAAGACCCCCGAAGTCGAACGCGAATTCCATCATCAATTGCAGAAGCTGCAGCGCCGGTTGCAAGTCTTCAAACCCGACCTGGTGCATTTTCACGCCATCGTGGAGCAGGAAAACAACCGCAGCGCCAGCACCTCACTGAACCTGCGGCTGCCGTCCGGACAAATGGCGGCGCAAAAGTCGGGCGAGAGTGCGCTTGCGGCGGTCAAGTCGGCGTTTGCCGACCTGCTTTCCCAGCTGACGAAGCACAAAGAGCTGCTGCGCGGCCATTGGACGCGGAAGTCGTTGCGCCGGGAAGGCCGGGAGCGTCTCACTGAGATGCCCGCGCCGGCTGGCCCGGTGCGCGCCCGGACCACAAGAACGGCCGAAGCAACCAGGCACGGAGGAGCGCGGAGCGCGGGAGCGCCGGAGGCCCCGCTCACCGCTGCCAGAACCGATGGGGCCGTGGTGGCCAACGTGGAAATGTGGCTGAGCGCCAACCTGCACAAGCTGGAGGAGTTCATCGACCAGGAGCTGCGTTTCCAGGTGGAGGCGGAGAGGATACGCGAAGACCAGATCACGCATGAAGAAGTGGTGGATGAGGTGATCGTCAGCGCCCTCTCGCAGGAGGACGGCAAGGCGCAACTGCTTTCGCTGGAAAGCTGGTTTCACCGCCTGGCGTTGCGGGCCATTCGGCGCCTGATCCACGACAATGCCGATACCGGCAACCTCTCATTGGACGCGCCCGCCGGCGTGCAGAACGTGACCGGCAGCGATGAGAACGTGCTCCAGTACCACCAGCCCGATGACAGCTTGCCGGAGGAAAGCATCATTCGCGACGCGAGCGTGCGGACGCCGGAAGAGATCATGGCCGGCGACGAGATGGTGGCCCAGCTGGATACTCTTCTGCGCGAGATCAAGGCGCAGGACCGTGAGGCCTTCGTCCTTTACACGCTGGAAGGTTTCACCGTGGATGAAATTTGCCGGCTCGCCGGCCGTCCGGCGGAACTGGTGCGCCAGTCCATCGACCATGCGCGCACGCACATCCAGCAGAAATTGCCCATGCAGAACCAGCTCCGGAGAAGCCTGCTCCACCATTCCCGGGTTGCGTGATTCGAAATGGCCGCTTAATAAGGAGATTCTCCAAAATGTTTACGCGTGAAGAAATTCGCCAGCTTGCGCAGGTCGAGTCACCGGCGGGATGCGCCATCAGTTTCTATTTCCAACCGCAGACGCCGCAGAACAAGTCGCATCGCGAAGAGGCCATCCTGGTGAAGGACCTGGTGCGCGATACCATGCGCAAAGCCGAGCGCAACGGCAACCATATGGCGCTCAAGGAGGACCTGGCAAAGATCCTGCAGATCGCCGAGGCCCTGCATGGCAATCATTCGCGCGGCAAGGTGATTTTCGCCTGCCGCGAACAGGGCGTCTGGCGCGAACAGGACATTCCTCCGCGCCCGGACCAATCGCAGATCAGGGTGAACTCACGCTTCCACCTGAGCCCGCTGGTGCATGCGTATTCCGGACTGCCGCGCACCTGCATCGCCCTGGTGAACCGCAAGAAGGCGCGCATCTTTGAATTGCAGGACACCGAAATCACGCAGAAACCCGAGCTGGAATTTGGCCCCTCGCCCCACGTGCCCCGCAGTGACGGCTTTCAGGGTTATGAAGCCGGACATCGCGAGCGCCACG
>JBGPZS010000286.1:0-5491 GCA_041493865.1 Terriglobia bacterium | reverse complement strand
GCGATCCAGCGGCGGCGGTCGACGTTCTCATGGAGGAAAAATTTAGCCAGCACCGCCGAGCAGATGAAAGTGAGAGATGCGGACGCCGGCGCCACCAGGCTGGCATCTCCCCAGGAGAGAGCGGTGAGCAGGCAGAAGAAGCTGAAGATCAGGCACGCCAGGCCAAGAAGAAAACGTTTTTCCCGCACGACGCGGCCAATAACGGAGAGCAGGCCTTGTTTCACGCGAATCTCATCCAGGTCGCCGATTCGCTTCATGGCCGCTGAAAGCAGCACGTCGCCGGTGCTTGACGCCGTTACGAGCGCCCCGATCGCCACCCACAGTTTAAGCGAGTTCATGCTGCCCTTTCGATGCCGCCAGTTCGCGTTCGTCGCGGCGCTCAGTGAGGGAGGGTCCTCGCGCCACCAGGCCGACGCCGCAGGTAATCAGCAGCACACCGGCCCAGCGCCACGGGCTGACGGCTTCATGCAGAAAAAACCGCGAGAGAAAGGCCGTGACCACGTAACCGAATGCAGTGGCCGGCAAAACGTAAGTGAGGTCGGCCCAGGAAAGCGCGGTCAGGTAAGCGTAAAAGAAGCCCGCCAGGCAAATGATGCCGAAGATCACCCAGGGATCGAGAAAGGCATTGAAAATATGGGGCCAGTTGCTGAGATGGATTTCACCCAGGTCATCCATGCCGCGCTTCAGCATGACGTCGCCGGTGCCATTGCAGCAGGCGATGGCCATATACACCAGGATCTTTTTCGCCTTCAAACGTTAGTCTCCGGCGACTTCAGCCCTGCGCGGCTTGTCCGCTGCGTTCTGCTTCGCCGTCACCATTGCCTTGGTGGCTTTATTGCGCGCGGCGCGAAGCTTCATAAATGACTTGGCTTCCTTGTAAAGCCGCTTGCGTTCCTCGCCGTTGAACACGGCTTTGCGAACAATACGGAAGACGGCTTTGGGGCGAAAATAATATTCGTCGTAAAACTTGTGCACCATTTCCATCACGTGCTCGCGCGGAAGTCCGGGATATTCAATTTGCGCAACCTGGTGTCCGCCGTCGTCAACCATACGCTCGGTACCGACGATGAAGCCGTTTTTCTTGGCAAAATCATACATTTCAGTTCCCGGATACGCGTGTGCGATGGAAACCTGGATGGTTTCCACGTCCAATTCTTTGGCGAAATCGATGGTGCGGCGGATCGATTCGCGGCTTTCGCCGGGCAGTCCGAGAATAAAATCTCCGTGGACCAGCAGGCCGAGCTTCTTGGTATCTTTGGTGAACTGGCGAGCGCGTTCCACGGTTGCGCCCTTCTTGATGTTCTTCAAAATCTGCGGATCGCCCGATTCGTAGCCGACAATCAACAAGCGGCAGCCCGCTTCTTTCTGCGCCTTTAGGGTTTCATAGTCGGTGGTAACGCGTGAGGTGCACGACCACGTCATGTTCAGCGGCTTCAGCTTCTGGCACAACTCAACCGTCCGCGCTTTCTGGATGTTGAAGGTGTCATCGTCAAAGAAATATTCTTTCACATACGGCCAGTATTCCTTGGCTTTGGCCATCTCACGCGCCACCGCGTCCGTGGAGCGCTTGCGCCACGGATGCCCGCTCAAAGTCTGCGGCCACAGGCAGAAAGTGCACTGTGCCGGGCAGCCGCGCGTGGTATAAAGCGCGACGAACGGATAAAGCAAAAAAGGCACATTATAGCGGCGCACGTCCATGTCTCTGTAATAAACATCAACTACGTCGGGCAGCGCGTCCAGATCCATCACATCGGGGCGATCGGCGTTATGGACCACTTTTCCATTCGCATCGCGATACGAGATGCCAATGATCTCCGAGAGCGGCCTGCCGTTGGCGTACTCCACCACGGAGTAATCAAATTCGCGGCGGCAGACAAAGTCGATGGCCGGGCATTCGTTCAGCGAGCGCTCCGGCAGCGTGGTCACATGCGGGCCGACAAAAGCGACCTTCAGTTTCGGGTTCGCCTCTTTCATTTTCGTGACCAGCTGGATGTCGCCGGGGAAGCCGGGTGTGGACGTAAAGAGCACCAGGAACTCATATTGCTTGCCTAGTTCAATGGTCTCCGCGGCCGACACGTGGTGTGGCGGCGCGTCCAACAATCGCGAGCCCTCCAGCATCCCGGCCGGATACGCCAGCCATACCGGATACCAGTACGACTCGATCTCGCGAGTGGCAGGCCAGCGCGAACTGGCGCCACCGTCAAAATTCTCAAACGACGGAGGATTCAGGAATAATGTTTTTAAAGGCATGTCTATTCAGTTCTTATATTAGCATCCTTTGCCGCGGGCTAAAGGCCAGAGAATCCAAGCGGTTACAAGCGGTGGGCCAATGGTCAAATGGCGCATTGGGCGGCGACTTTTGGGTGCGGGGGAGCCTGCCGCCTCATGCCATCGCTGGCTCCACAAGACCGCGATTCGCCTACTTTGGCGGTGCCGCCTCACTCATATAATGTATGGACGTGCCAAGCGGCATGTTTCTCATCGCGCAAAAGGGACCGCATGATCGAATTTTTTGTCGCCGCTGTTTTCCTGCTCCAGGCCGCGCCGCAAGCCGAAGCGCCCGTCGCGCCGCCGCTGACCGTATCCCGGGCTGAGGTTTTTGAGCACGCGGCAGGTCTTGATGAACTTTTTGTCCGCGTGAATCGGGATCCAAGAACGTGGACGGAGATCTTCAGCTCTCTCACTGTGGATGTTGTTACCAATGCTGCCGGCGAGGTAATTTCTGCCAAGGCAGTTCCCGATAGCGAGAGCCTGCGCCTGTCTGAGGTCATCGCGCAAGTGGAGTCTCTGGTCCGCACGCTGCATTTCCGGCCTTTTGAGCGAAGCGGGCATGCTGTCGCGGCAAAATTTCAGCTCATGGTGAGTGTGCTGCCGCGGGAACTCAAGCCCGCGCGTCACGTCCCGTTTCCCAAAGTCAGGGACTGGAAGACCGCGAAGATCACTCTCCAGCGCGGCTCCTCTTTTGGCACAGACTACACAATTGCTGTGTTCGGCGATGGCACGGCGCTGTACAAGGGAATCTCGAACATGGCATTCATGGGCAGGCATCGCGGATCAGTGCCGCCGGGAAATGTGGCCGAGCTGGTCAGGCTTTTTGAACAGGCGGATTATTATTCGCTGCGCGACGAATATTCCGTGCACGCCGACTCTCTCAGCCAGACCACATCCATCGAAATTGATGGCCGCCGCAAGCAGGTTGAGAACACTTCGGGGCTCGAGGTCGGCATGCCGCTGGCCGTGGAGCGCCTGGAACAGGCCATTGACCGGCTTTCCGGCTCCGAGCGCTGGACGCAAGGCAACGCCGAGACACTGGCGGCGCTGGAGGCTGAACATTGGGACTTCAAGTCGGCGCAGGCAGCCAATACGCTGGCCCGCGCCGCCGACTCAGGAAACGCGGCGGTTGTTCGCGACCTTGCTCGCGCCGGAGTGCCGCTCACCGGGTATTCACAGGTGGACCGCACGAACGGGACCAGGTGCTGCACGGCCCTGGAAACCGCGGCGGCACGCGGCGACCTCATCATGCTGAAGGCCCTGCTTGATGCCGGCGCCGGCGCCCATGCGGAACCGCTGGGCCGTGCTCTGGTGGCCTCTGCGGGCGCGGGAAAAGCAGATGCCTTCCGCCTGCTGCTGGCCAACGGCGCCAGCCTGTCCGCCCGCGACGAGCGTGGGCGCACAGCGTTGATGGCCGCCGCCTTTGGCGGCTTTCCCGCCACGGTTGCGGAAGTGCTCAGGAGTCAGGTTGACGTTAACACCGCTGCCACGCCCCCGCCTCCGCGGTGCGACCCGGAAATCACCAGGCAAGGCGGTTGCCCGGAGTTTGCCGATGGTGATGGCGAAACCGCCCTGATGGCTGCCGTGGAACCGCGCGACTATGACGCGTGGCCTGAAGGCGTGGATCGCGTCGAAGTGGTGCGCCTGTTGCTTGCCGCAGGAGCGGACGTGAACGCCCGCGACAAACGAGACAATACCGCGCTCCTCTTGACCAACAACTTAGAGCAGGCAGTGTTGCTGCTTCAGGCCGGCGCCGACCCCAACGCGCACAACCAGGCGGGCACTACGGCGTTCAGCAACACTAGTAGTGACGACATCAAGCGCCTCCTGATCGAGCACGGCGCGGTGGAAGCTGTGAAAAGACCGGCTCGCAAAGGACGCTAAAAGCAGCCGGCCATTGCCGGCTTTGCGCCAGTGATATGCTCATTTCCCATGATCAGGCTCAGCGTGATGTACCCCGCAACCCCAGGCTCCCGCTTTAACTGGGACTACTATCTTGGCCCGCATCTTGAACTCTCACGCAAGCTGCTCACGCCCCGCGGACTGGTCCGGACGGAAATCGACCGCGGCATTGGCGGGCTTCCACCCGGCGCGCCGGCCCCTTACCACGCGGTTGGCCATCTATTCTTCCGTACCGTGGCCGATCTCCAGAGCGCGCTCTCTGCCACGGCGGCGGAGTTCATCGCCGACGAGCGCAACTACACCGATGTTCCCAGCGTGGTGCAAATCAGCGAAGTCGTGGAATGATTGCCAGCAGCGCCAAATCGCTTTGGCTGTCAAAGAACAGTAAGGTTGGTTTTCCGATCACGCGCGATCACGGCGATCACGTGCGATCACCCGATTCTTCCGCCAGCTCATACACGTTGCACACCTTGATCTCCCCGTCTTCCATCTCGGGGTCCCCGGCGAGCCCGGTTTTGGCTTGCTGGGGCAGGATCTCCACCGGGACCAGGATGCGCTGATATTCCTCGCCCTCAAATTCATCCAGCCGCTGCCAGTGCCGCGGCAGGTCGGGCGACGAGAACACGTGAGCAGCCACGGGCGTGTTTGCGCCGTCCCATAGAAAGCCGGGAAAGCCCTGGCCTGCTCCCCAGCCTTCGTTGCGCAGCGACCCGCGAAGCATCGCTTTTTGCCACGTGCCTTCCATGCCCGCCATCAGGTGATGGTTCTTCTTGCCCGGGGCCAGGCTGCCATAGACGGCCAGCCGGTGGGAAGGGAAGCCGAGCAGCCGGTCGATAGTTTCGGAAGGCGTTTCTGCCCGCCCTGTCGCCGCCGATGTGCAAAACTGTTCCAGCAATCCAGCTGCATGTTGTTGCTCGGCTAATGACCCGGAGCGCAGAGCGCTGTTCCACGCGCGCAGGGCGGCGATCAGGCGTTGCCGGAACGGCTCGTTACTCCATAGCGGGGAGAGGCGGACGGACATCAAGATCATTCTGGCATAGAAGCGTTGTGGGTGAGAGCAATCCCGAATTCCCTGCACACATTTCCGTAACAGCGTAGGATGAGATCAGATATTCAAGGTCACTACCGCAAATCGTCCCTACTGCAGATCAAGGAGACCCACAATGCCGAAACTCAACGCACGCGAGAACACGCGCAACCGGTCGCAAGCCAAGAAACGGGAAAGGACCCGCCTGCTGAGGGCGTCGCTGCAGGCGCCGGCCAAGACCACCGCCAAACCCGCAGCCAAAGCCAAGGCCTCGCCAGCGGCTGCCACGGC
>JBGPZS010000022.1:0-17158 GCA_041493865.1 Terriglobia bacterium | reverse complement strand
GCTATTGATTGGGCTATGATTTCAGACAGATTCGCTGTATGTTCGTATATGCAAATAGCAATTGGCAACTGGCAATTAGTAAGGGCGAGAGGCAAACGGCGAGGCAAGAAAGAAACAACGGGATTCGGGGCCGAAACGAAGCAAAAAAGAGGGGTCGACTGTCTTATGACTGTCTTATCGAATTGGGGTTCGCCTTTTGTTTGCAATAAAACTGCTATAGGGGGGTGGGGGTCTGGCTGAGGGACGCTGGCAGAGGGCCACAAGAATCGGGTGATCTGGTGATCGGGACATCGGGTGATCGGAAAACGAAATAAATCATGCCCAAGAGCAGCGTGATTGGGAGCCAATTAGTGGTGGTTTGAACACAAAAGTCATAAAGAAGCGCAGCAAAAGTCACGAAAAGCAAGGAGGAATTTATGAAGGGGAATCCGGTGCCGTATGGCGTGAGGGATGATTTTGGGTACAGGCCCGGCGAAGATTGCAGGGGTTTTACGGACGAAGAATGTGAGTTGTGGTCCAAAGCGCACACGCACGACGAACGTGAGGCCGTACAGCGGATACGGGACGAGCGCCGGTTGAAAGAACACCGGGAGCGGGAGAGACAGGCGTGGTCGACGACACGAGCGGGGCAACTGCTCAAGAAGCTGGGAGCGAGTTTTCAAGAGTATCGGGAATGCCTGGCGCAGGACCCGCAGTTGCAGGAGAAAGCGCTGGAGTTCGATGAACTGAACCAGAAGATTTTTAACCGGATGCGGACCAATATGGAGCGGGCGCACAGCGCGCCCAGGTGCCGGTATCCGAAAGCCAACGGCGGGACGTGCAGGGCGCCGCGGGTCCGGGGAAAGAAGTATTGCCACATGCACTTGATGCTGGAAGAGGCGCGTCCGGAGAAGATCAAACTGCCGAACCTGGCCGATGCGAACTCGATCCACGGGGCGATTGCCAAGGGTGCGCAGGCGGTAGTGGATGGAAAGCTGGATTACAAACAGGCGTCAATACTGGGTTACTACCTGCAACTGGCGTTGAGCAACGTTGGCCGAGTGGATTTTGAAGAAGAAGAGGAAGCGGTGGAAGTTTAGCCGCAGATTGGCGCTGATTGAACGCAGATCGGAAAAGAAAAGGCCGCCGAGGCGGCAAGCAAGAGCCAGATCTTTCACAATTGAATAAAGCCATGACGGGCTGAGGCGTGCCCTGAAAAGGAAGCCGCAAGTTTCGTAGATCGAGCAGGACCCCCTCCGTCGAGGAGGCGAATTCTGCTCGCAATCGAGAGAACCCATTGACTCTTCCCTTAATCCCCATGTACCATCGGGAGGTCAGCAAATGCACCAAGTCATCACCAACCCGGCTTCCGCAAGCAACATGGCAATGTGTTGCTGTACGTGTATGTGTACACGCGAGCGGCCGGTGCTGAGCAATTTTTCTTAGAGTTTACTCAGATTCAACACCGGGGCCGCTCAAAACGAGCGGCCTTTGGTTTTTTAGGCTGCTCACGGGACACCGGCCCTCTGAAGAAGGAAAAAGAGGAAGGCATGTCAAAGCTGAAGCAGCCAATCGCGATCTACTACGAACACCCGCACTGGTTCGTGCCGCTATTTAAAGAACTGGAGCGGCGCGGAGTTCCCTTCGTCCGTATTGATGCGTCGCAGCACCACTTTGATCCCGCGCAGTTGAACGGCGAGGGCGGCTACTCGCTGGTATTCAATCGAATGAGCCCTTCCGCTTATCGCCGCGGCCACGGCCAAGCCATCTTCTATACGCTCTATTACCTTGACCATCTGGAGCAACGCGGCAAGCGCATTGTGAACGGGCAGAAGGCGTTTCGATACGAGACGTCAAAGGCGTTGCAGCTTTCTCTGCTGGAGTCGCTCCAGCTTCCCTACCCCAAGAGCCGCGTGATCAACAACCAGGCGGATGCGGTGCGGGCTTCCGGTGGTCTGCGCTTCCCGATCGTGGTAAAGCCGAACATCGGCGGCAGCGGCGCCGGCGTCACCAAATTCAACACGCGTCAGGAGCTAGAAGAAGCTGCCGGAGCCGGCACGCTCGATCTCGGACTGGACTCGACCGCCCTGGTGCAGGAATTCATTCCCGCGCGCGGCGGTCACATTGTTCGCGTCGAGGTCGTCGGCGGAAAGTTCCTGTACGGAATCAAAGTCCACCTGACCGGCGAAACTTTCGACCTCTGCCCCGCCGACATCTGCAAAACCACCGGCGGACAGGAGCTGGCGCGCGCCGCTTGCCCCGTGGACGCTCCGAAAACCGGGTTGAAAGTGGAGGGTTACACTCCGTCGGACGAAATTATTCAGCAGGTCGAGCGCATCATGCAGGAAGCGCGGATTGAGGTCGGCGGCGTCGAGTACATCATCGACGATCGCGACGGACAGCTTTATTTCTACGACATCAACGCGCTCTCCAACTTTGTGGCTGACGGTCTTAAAGTCGTGGGCTTCGATCCCTTTGTGAGTCTGGTCGACTTCCTGGAAAAGGAGGCAGCGTGATGCGTTACGGATACTGGCTCCCCGTTTTCGGCGGCTGGCTGCGCAATGTGGAAGATGAGCGGATGGAAACAAGCTGGGCCTATGTCAGCCGGCTGGCGCGCCGCAGTGAAGAAATCGGTTTCGATCTCACACTGGTTGCCGAACTCAATCTGAATGACATCAAGGGCCCGGAAGAACCGTCGCTGGACGCGTGGTCAACGGCTGCCGCGCTGGCCGCGGTCACGCTGCGGCTGGAGTTGATGGTCGCGGTGCGGCCCACGTTTCATAACCCCGCATTGCTCGCCAAGCAGGCGGCCAACATCGATCACATCAGCAACGGCCGCGTCTCACTCAACGTTGTCTCTTCGTGGTGGGCGGATGAAGCGCGCAAGTACGGCGTCCAGTTTGACCAGCATGACGATCGCTATGCCCGCACCTCAGAGTGGCTCGACGTGGTGGACAAAGCCTGGAAATACGATCACGTGAATTACGAAGGCAAGTATTACAAGGTCGAAGACCTGGTGTTGCAGCCTAAGCCGGTTTCGCGGCCGCGTCCGGTGATCTATGCCGGCGGAGAGTCGGAGGCGGCCAAAAACTTGATTTCGCAAAAGTGCGATGCCTACGTGATGCACGGCGATCCGCCGGAGAAGATCCGCGAGAAAATTCGCGACCTTTCTGCCCGCCGCGAACGCTGGGGGCTGCCGCCGATGCAATTCGGTGTCGCCGCCTACGCCATTGTCCGCGACACGGAGCGTGAGGCCAAAGAAGAGCTGCGCCGCATCACTGACGTTCAGCAGAACGCCGCCGGATATCAGAACTATCAGCAGTGGCTGGCCAACACGCAGCTCGACCAGCGCGTTTCGCTGGAAGATTACTCGGTTTCCAATCGCGGCCTGCGCTCCGGTCTGGTGGGAACGCCCGAGCAGGTGGCAGAGCGCATCGCTGAGTTTGAAGATGCTGGCGCTGACCTGCTGCTGTTGCAGTTCAGCCCGCAACTGGAAGAGATGGAGCGCTTTTCCAGTCAGGTGATCAGCGCCGGAGCCCGAACCTTGGCCCAGGCCGTTTAACGACGTTCGCGTCCCGCGAAACTGAAGAGGTCGGCCAACCAGCCAGCATCGATACTGGATGGCTGGTTTCTTCAGGCAGCAGACGAGTTCCTCGCTCCTTCCCGGGAGCTCGTCTGCTTGCAAAAGTTTTTCTTGACGATAATCTGCTCAGGCCGACTGTCTATGTGCGTCAGCGCGCGCGACCGGTCATGCCTGGACAAAGAGGCCTCTGAGCGCATCCAGCTTCACCTTGGTGAAGTCTTCAACCACCAGGTCGGCTCCAGCGTCTTTCAACTTTGGTCCTCTGCCATTTGCGGCGATGGCAAGGCACTTCATTCCGGCGGCCTTGGCAGCGACAACGCCGGAGACGGCATCTTCACAAACCAGAATGCTTTCTGTATCAACCTGCATTCCGCGCGCGGCCAGATGAAAAAGCCCCGGATCGGGCTTGCCCCTGGGGACGTCATCTCCGGTCACAATCGCGCAAAACCGGCTGCGCAGATCAAAATACTCCAGCGTATACTCCACGCGCGGACGGCTGCCGGACGTCGCCAGGGCAATCGGCAGCCCTGCCGTTTCCACCTGCGCCAGAAACTGATCAAAGCCTCGGACCATCTTCAACTCGCTGGCACGCGCACGGAACAATCTCTCTTTCTCGGCGCCGTAGATCCTGACTTGCTCTTCGGTGAGGTCGCCCAGAAAATGCCGCAGTATTTCTTCGCGTTTCGCGCCTTCCAGCACCAAGGAAAGTTCCTCGTCCCGGACCTCTTTGCTCATGGAACGGAAGAAAGTCTTCCACGCCTGCGAATGGACAGGATGGCTGTCTACGATGACTCCGTCAAAATCAAAGATAATGCCTGCGAGCATTCCTGGTCCTTTATTCGCAGCGGCCGGCGCGCTGAGTTTGTGTCAATCCCGGCCATGTTTTCTGAGCGGCCTGATAATTCGAGAGTGTACCAATGTCCAGCAAGTATTCAGAGATCTTGTACGCGGCCATACGCCCAGCCAGCTTTGGAAGCAGGTGAAAGCCAATGTCCGCCGGCCTGTGCTCAGGCAGCAGGTCAAAGATCTCTTGTCCGCCAATCATCACGCCGGAGAAGGCCCAATTGCTCGCAGGTCGCACAGGCTTCTCCACAAAGCTTTGGATGGTTGCATTCTCGTCAACGTTAACAACGCCGCATCGCGTCGGATCGGACACCTGGTAGATACCCAGCGTTGTCGGCAACTGTTTCTGCTCGTGGAATGCAAGCATCGCTCGTAGGTCGATGTTCGTCAGCACATCGCCGTAAAGAACAAAGACAATCTTCTCGCCCGCAACAAAGTCGCGGTTCTCAGCCAGCGTTCCGGCGCTGCCAAGAAGTTGCGGCTCCTCTGCAATGCGGACCCTCACGCCGGTTTTCTGCGCTAACACAAATTCCTTGATCGCCTCCGAATGAGCATGCGCGTTGATCAGAACGTCTGTGATGCCCGCAAGCTCGCAGTTGTTGAGCCAGATCTCCAGTAGCGGGACGCCCTGGATCGGCAAGAGGCATTTAGGGACGCTGTCAGTTAAGGGGCGCAACCGTGTGCCTTGTCCGGCGGCCAGAATAAACGCTTTCATACGATATGAGTCACTCAAGTGCATTGCCCGGAAGCAATCTGAAGACGCGGCATCTAGCGCGCCGATGAAGATACAGCCATCGTCGAGCCAAGCTGCTTTCGCTTCCATTGCCAGGCCGATTCAATGATCTCATGCAGTGAAGAGTGTTCGGGTTGCCATCCCAGTTCACGCATGATGCGCTTCGGACTAGCGCACAAGACCGCCGGATCACCCTCGCGGCGGACGCTTACGCGCAGAGGAATCGGGCGCCCCGTGACCTCGGCCGCGGCCTTGCAAACTTCGCGGACCGAATAGCTTGCTCCCAGCCCGATGTTGTAAGCGCGCATGCCGGGCTCGTTCAGCTTCCGCAAGGCGCAAATGTGTGCGCTGGCAATGTCCAATACGTGTACATAGTCGCGCAGGCAGGTGCCGTCCGGCGTGTCATATTCATCGCCGTAGATGTTGAACGTTTTGCGCTCGCCCGCCGCGGCCTGCAGAAGAAGGGGGATGATATGGGTCTCAGGGTCATGCCGCTCCCCTAATTCGACTGTTGCGCCGGAGGCATTGAAATAGCGCAGCGCGGTTACGCTCCACCCGTAGGCCCGCGCGTACCATTCAAGAATGCGCTCGAAGATCAGCTTGGTCTCCCCGTAAGAATTTACCGGATGCTTGGGATCATCCTCGTCGATGGGGATTCTCTCCGGCGTGCCATACACCGCCGCTGAAGACGAGAATACAAAGTTCCTGATGCCCGCGGCGCGCAGGACCTCCAGCATCACAATGCCGGAAGCCACGTTGTGCTGAAAAAACATGCCCGGATTGCTCACGGATTCAGGAATCAATGCCTTGGCGGCAAAATGAAAGACGGCATCGAACCCGATGTTGCTCACCAGAGATTGCATCGCGCTCTGGTTGCCGATGTCGACCGGGAAGAAGGCCGTTCCAGCGGGCGCTGCGTCTCTGCACCCCGTGGAAAGATCGTCCACAATCGTAACCGAATGTCCCAGGCGCAACAGTTCGGCGCAACAAACTGATCCAACATAACCGGCGCCGCCCGTTACCAGCACGTTTGCCATGACTACACTCCTGGTCCGCGCAGGATCCGTGACGGGGTCCTGATGAGTATTTTTAGGTCGAATAAGAGCGACCAGTTCTCCGCATAAAAAAGGTCCATTCTGATCCGGCGATCATAACCGGCTTCCTGATCGCCATGGACCTGCCAATAGCCGGTCAAGCCGGGCTTCATGGAATCAAAGATCCAGCCTGCCTCTCCGAACCTCTTCAGCTCGGCGGGGGTGATCATTCTGGGACCAACCAGGCTCATCTCTCCTTTGAGCACGTTCCACAGCTGCGGCAGCTCATCCAGACCCGACCGGCGAAGCGCCGCGCCCACTGGAGTCACGCGTGGATCGTGTTTCAGCTTGAAGTTGATTTCAAATTGCCGGCGCAGCTCCGGATCGCGACGCAACATCTCATCGGCATCCACGCGCATTGTCCTCAGCTTGAAGGCATCAAACTCTCCTTTTGGGCCCACCACTCGGCGGCGGAACAATGCTGGGCCGCCATCATCAAGCTTGATCCGCAGCGCCAGAAGGGCCACAAGCGGGGCAGAGAAGACAAGAAGGATGGCAGCGCCAACCAGGTCCATGGTCCGCTTGAGCATTCCATGCCAGCGCGTCATCGGCGATCGCTGGTGTGGAACGATGGGTTCCGGCTGTGTCGCGGCAAGAGCAGACACGTTAATCCCCGGCGATAGCAGTGGCGGGCTTTGCCGCCGCCTCGGAAAGCAAGGAAAGATCGGAGTCGACCATCATTTGCACCAGTTCCTTGAAGGATACCTCGGGCTTCCAGCCCAGAATTTTACTGGCCTTGCCGGAATCCCCGCTGAGTGGATGGTCTTCCAGGGGACGGACCAGCGCGGGGTCAATCTCCACGTGTTTTTGCCAGTCCAAACCGGCGTGAGTAAAAGCAATTTCCAAAAGTTGCTTCACGCTATGAGTTATGCCCGTGGCGATAACAAAGTCGTCAGGCTGGGATTGTTGCAGCATCATCCACATGGCGCGAACAGTGTCGCCGGCAAAGCCCCAGTCACGGCGCACTTCAATGTTCCCCATCTTCAGCTTATCGGCCATCCCCAGCTTGATCCGCGCAACCTGGTGCGAAACTTTACGGGTGACAAATTCTACCCCTCGCCGGGGCGATTCATGGTTGAATGCAATGCAGGAGCAGGCAAACATGCCATAACTCTCGCGGTAATTCACCGTCATGTGATGAGCAAACAGCTTGGCTGCGCCATAAGGATTGCGCGGTCGCAGGCGGGTCATCTCGGTTTGCGGGCCATCTTCCACCTTGCCGAAAACCTCAGAACTTGAGGCCTGCAGAAACTTCGCTCCTGGCGCGTGCCTGCGAATCGCTTCCAGCATGCGAAGCGCACCCATGCCCGTGACCTCCATGGTCAAGAGCGGCTGGCTCCATGAAGCCGGAACAAATGTTTGTCCGGCCAGGTTATAAACCTCATCTGGCTTCACTTCTTGCAGGGCCCGGTCCAGGGAAGTCTGGTCGGTGAGATCGGCATCAACAAATTTGACCTTGCGGCCAATACCGGCCAGGCGCTCGTGGCTTTCACGTCCAGGGTTGCGGACGATTCCGTGAACTTCATATCCTTTTGCCAGCAGCAACTCAGCCAGGTAAGAGCCGTCCTGCCCAGTCACTCCCGTGATTAAAGCTCGCATGCGAACGCCTACCTTCCCGGTTAGAAATTCATCTTGTCTTGTGGCGCAGAAGCTTGTCGATTTACGTGATGATATACCGATATGGTCTCGAATGCCGCTTTGTCCCAGGAAAATTCAGCTGCTCTCTTCCGCGCGCCAGCTCTGCGTTGCTTTAGCTCATCAGGACTACGCAAGAGCGCCACAAGCGCTGCAGCCATCGCACAAGAATCAAATGGATCAAAGCATTGCGCGCCGTCGCCCGCGATTTCAGGTAGCGATCCGCGATTGGAGGCTATGACCGGACATCCGCATGACATCGCCTCCACCAACGGAAGGCCGAACCCTTCATAGAGCGATGGCATCACAAACGCGTGAGCATGGCGGAAGAGCGCGCCCAGGTCGCTGGCTTCTACGTAACCAACCGGGCATGGATTCAGTCTTCGGCGGAGGTCATCAGTGCTCACGGCTTTGAACCCCTCCAGCGGCCCATACACCAGCGTTTGAAACTCTGCGCCCGAGTTCCGCGCCGCCTCCAGGGCTTTGAACGCGCTTTCCAGGTTTTTCGTACGCCAGTTTCGGGCGCTTGCCACAACAATGTACGGTTGGCCTATACGAAACTTCTTCTGCAAGCGCTCCAGCTCTCCTGCGCCGGCGCAAGCATGAAAGGGTTCCTCCGCGGCAGCAAGGTGCACTGCCGTAATCCGGTCCGCGGAAACACCCATTATCTTCTGGATATCACAGGCGGTCTGCCGCGAGTCGGTGATGATGTGCGCTGCCCGGCGGGCTGCTGTGCGATAACCCGCCTTGACTATCCTCTGCTTGGGCCATGGATAGATGGAAAAAAGAAATGGGATGAGGTCATGAAGAGTGACGATCACCGGGCATGCAAGCATCGGTGCTACGTAAAAAGGACTGTGAAACAGGTCCAGCTTGTCTTGCTTCGCGCGGCGCCGGAACTCAAAAGATGCAAAGGGTGAATACCTACCCGAACGTATGGGAACAGCCTGCGCGGAAAGTTTATCCAGTCCAGGCACAGCGTTGCCCGGGTCAACATAAACCACGAGCTCACAGCCTGCGCGAACGAGGGCAGGCAGCAATCCCGCTACGTACGTACCTACACCGGACTCGTTGTACCAGCGAGCATCAAACCCTACGCGCATTCATTCCTCTTCAGCTCCCAATGGTTGTTGCGAGCTTTGGCCCTCAAGGCGTTTGACTACGCAATATTGCTTGCTCACGTAACCGGATTCCGGCTCTCGCTCCAGATATTTGAGGTCGCCGCAAAACGAGGGGTCCGCGGAGTTGGTGAGGCGCACGTCCACGACTCTTGCTCCGCTCTCGCGCACCAGCGCCCGAATGTCTCCTTCCGGAATGCAATGCATCTCCATGCCGTACGGTTTCCCGCCGCCAAGAAAGGACTGCACCCTGGAACGCAACGCCAATTTCGCGCGCAATTTTCTCACCAGGGCGGCGCGAAGGCTGTCAGGGAGCTGAAAAATCAACGTACCACCCGGCTTCAACACCCGCACAAGTTCCGCGATGTACCGGCAAGTGTATTTTTTCTCGATGTGCTGGAGCACGATGCTCGAGTAAATGAAGCCGAAGTAGTTCTCCCGCAAACCCTCCAGACGGTCGCTTTCATTCACCAGGAACCGGCACCGGGGGAAATCCTGGCTGAACTCTTGGGCCATGTTGATCATGGTGGGCGAAATGTCCACGCCCCAGCATTCGGGGAAATGTGCCGCCAGCGCTTGCGTCAGGCGGCCCACGCCACAACCGAAATCGAGCGCGGTCGAATTCCAGTCCATGCTTACTCCCGCTTCAGCGGCACAATCCAGAACAACCTTCACTTCCCTCTTGCCGGTGGCGAAAAACTCGTCCCGGTTCCATTTCTTGTTCCGCTTTCCCGGATCTGAGCAGATCGCCCACAGGGGATCGGTTTGCGCCAGTCCTTCCCAGTTCCGCTGTAATTCCTGGAGAGATTTCATGGTTTCCGCGCGATCATCCAGATCGTCTCGTAATGGTTGCTCTTGCGCACGGCATAGAGCATGCGGTGCAAGTCGTAGTAAGCCCTGTCCAACACCAGCCGCATACCGCTCGAAACATAATATGGGTCGATTGATTCTTCCATCACGATCAAGCCGGCATTCTCCAGAAGCCGCCGCAAAACCGCCGGCGTGAAGTGCGAGAGGTGGATTTCACGCGACGCTCCCGCCCGCGAGATTCCCAACACCGGACTGAATTTCTGAAAGGGCCCGAGCCCCAGCCTCTTCCCCAGCTTCTTGATCTTTGAACTCCACGCCAGCACGTCATTCGGCACCGCGGTGGCCAGCATACCTTGCGGCCGCAACAGGCCATGGCATCGATCGATAAGCCGGACCGGATCGGGCACATGCTCAAGCACGTGAAACAACGTGATGTTGTCAAATGATCCCAAAGGCATGTTCAGCTCTTCGGCCTCTACCGGACAGAGCTCAATGCCATACTTTTCTCTCGCCGTCCTGATCGCACTGGCGGAAACTTCCGTTCCGGCTATCTGCGCGAAAAACGGCCGGGCGTGATGCAGAAACTGTCCAATGCCGGCGCCGATATCCAGCAAGTTGCCTTCGGCCTTATGCGGCAAAAGCCTGCCGAGCCTCCGCCTCCATAGGGCATCTCGGGCACGCTCCTCTTGCAGCCAGGAATCATACTTGTCTGGCTGTGAATAGAAGGCAGCGACCTCCACAGCCGACGGCCGGGGGCTGTCAAACACGTAGCCACAGGAACCGCACCGGCAGAAGTTGAACTCCAGGTCCACTCTCTGAATGCGATCGCTCCGGCACACCTTGCAAGACAGCACAACTTCCATGACGCCTCTTATCGTCCCATCACAATCGAGAGCTAAGACATTCTCAACTGCCATTACTGTCGAGCCTGAAGAGTAGTCGCCTGGCCAGACATTTGCGCCCGGAATATTCCGAACACAAGAAAAAACAGCGCTGCCACCTGCGGAGTGGTGTGAAAAAGATAGTCGACCGTGCCGTGCACCAGCACACCAATCATGGCGGCGAACACCGCAAAGCCTATGGTCCTGCCAAACTCATCCTGCGAATTGCGATATCGCCGCAACGCCGCGCGCAAAGCCGCAGCAATCAAGAACACAAACGCTATAAAACCCACAATTCCGGTTTCCGCCAGGAGTTCCAGGTACAAGTTGTGAGCATCGCCCGTCCAGCCTTCGGGAAGGCCCAGTAGCCCACCGAGCAGCGTCCTGAGATTGCCGAAGCCGGCGCCCAGCACGGGAGAGCGGGCAAATACCGTGAGGGCGCCGCTCCAGATCGCCAGGCGCGACACCGTGGTGTAGTCATCAATTTCAGTGAGCCTGTGAAAAAATAAACCTGCCACCGCCGCTGCCAGCAAGCACACAATCAGGACGATGGCGACCCGCCGCATTCCCGATTTGCGGCTGGGAGCAAAGAAATACGCGCTCACAAGCAGCATCGCGACATACGCAAGCAGCCCGCCGCGGCTCTGTGTGAGCAGGAGCGCTACGCTTGCCAGCACAAGGCACCACCTGCTCAGCATGCGCAATGTCGGATCGCTGCCACGCAGCGCAAAGCCGATGCAAAACGGCACGACAAGATTGATGTATCCAGCGAGCCCGTTGTAGTGTTCAAGGAAAGATGTAATGCGTCCCTCCCACGGCGGAATCTGCTGAATCTCTTCCTGCACCGGATAGAGAACGTCGTACAGCGCGGAATAACCGCTAATCATCATCTGGTAAAGCCCGAAGATCGCCACCGCGATGGTGGAAATCATCAGGGCCTTCAACAATGCTCGGGTATCCTGCTGCGTTTGTACCCAGTCTGTGATCACGTAGTAGAAACCGACGTAGGAAGCCAGGCGCATGAGTTCGCGTTGCGCGTCCAGAGTAACGGGATTCAAAAACGCCACGGATGCAATTGCGATCGCGAAATAGGCCAGCATTGCCCGCGTCAGCCAGCCAGACCAGAGCCAGCCGCGCAGATCGGCACGGTGGCTCATGCGGTAGACCACAACGCCCGCGAACAAGCTGAAGCGGACCAGGGTGCTCAGATCGCGTATCGGAAAACTCCAATTGAGAAACGGGGTGAGAGGCAGAAAAAAGACCACGACCATGAGCAAAGGCTTGAAGCGCAGTGCGGCAAGAACGAACGCCACCCCGCTGACGGCCAGGGGCAGCGCCACAGGGCTGAGGAGTGCCGCGACGGTCAGGCCAACTGCCGCGCCAACGATCAGCAACTCTTCGCGGAGGCCAGGGCGCTGTTGGAACGCTGCGCGTGTTGTGGTTGGGTATTCCATCCCTTGTCAGTTGCCCGCCGCCTTTCCCACTCTCATCAGGACTTGCAATGTCTCTCGCGCACACCGCTCCCAGCTGAACTCGCGGGCCCTCTCAATTCCGCTTTGCCGCAATCGCTGATTGAGATCGGAACCAAGCAGCACGGAGTGCATGCATGACGCCATGTCTTCGATGGAAAGCGGATCAAAGTACGCCAGAGTATTTCCGGAAATTTCCGGCAGGCACGAAGCTCGCGAAGCTATTGTCGGCACGCCGCAAGCCATGGCCTCCACCATTGGCAGTGAAAAGCCCTCGTATAGAGAAGGTATGGCTGCCAGACTGGCGCCTTTAATAAGCAGCGCTAAATCCGCATCGGTGAGGACGCCCGCAAAAACTACATTTCCTCTGTCGCCACTGCTGCTTCTGGCGGCGTCGGTGATTTCCTGGCACGCCCAGCCCATCTGTCCAGCAAGCACCAGATCAAAATCAAGGTTGGTGTCGCGCGCCAGCATCAGGCGAAAAGCTTCAATCAGACGCTTAAGGTTCTTTCGCGGTTGAATAGTGCCATGGTGCAGCAGATATGGTTTGCCGATTCCCAGCCGCCTGCGCAACCGCTCAAGCGCGGTCCGGTCCGCCGGCGCCGGATTGAAGACAGTGTGGTCGCAGGCATCGTAGATGACAGTGATTTTTTCTTCGGGCACGCCCAGTAGCATCACGATGTCTCTTTTAGAGCATTCGGAAGACGTAATGATCGCGCGAGAAAGCCTGGCGCAGCCCTTAAAGAAGACGCGTTGCAGTGCTGTAACCTTGTTTGAGTGCGATGGCATGGTGACCGGTGTGACGTCATGGATGGTGCAAACGGCAGGGACCGGGCCGACGGGCAATGTAGCGGCTGTCGGGATGAAAATCACATCGGCGTGAGAGCGGGCCGCCGACAGGCCGGCGCCGCCGAACCTCCACACGCGGTCGTGGTCCAGCAAAGGTGAAAGACAAAGCTCAAAATTTTCTTCCGGCACTATCCCCGCCGCATCATTACCGTTTCTGTGCGAAGCAAAAAGTGAAAAACGCACGCCGGAGCCGTTGCGGGCAATTTTCTTGAATTCGCGGATCAGGTTCTGCGCGTACACGTACGTGCCCTGGCAGCGAAAACGGCTGGCCAGCGTCCATGAATCCACCGCGATCTTCACAGTGCAACCCCCGCGGCCCTTGTCTTAACGCAGACCGTGCGAGCAACTTGCTGCAAGACAGCGAACGTCTCTTCCGCGCAGAGCTGCCAGCTAAATCTCTGCGCGCGTTCCTTGCCGCGGGCGGCAAGCTCGGCCCGCAAATCGCGGGACTGCAACACCCCCTGCATGCACCCAGCAAGTTCTTCGACGGAAAGCGGATCAAAGTAACGCAGCGCGCCTCCCGACACTTCGGGCAGGCACGAACTGCTGGCGGCGATTGTGGGGATGCCGCAAGCCATGGCTTCCACCATGGGAAGACAAAAACCTTCATAGAGTGAAGGCACCACTTCCAACTCGGCTCCACGCAGCAGCAGTGACAAGTCCTGGTCACTGAGAGCGCCGGTAACGGCCACTTTGCCCCGGCTTTCGCGATTGTCCTGTGCAGATGCAACGGTCTCCTCAAACTGCCAGGCAAGCGGCCCGGCCAGCACAAGATCAAGATCCAGAGCGCTGGTCCGGGACAGCATCAGGCGGTACGCTGCAATCAGGCGGAGAAGGTTTTTTCTTGGCTGGACCGCACCGTGGTGCAGGATGTATGGCCTGTTGATTCCAAGGCGTGCGAGCAATGCCTGATGCGAAACCGGGTCCGGTCGGGCATTGTTGAATAGCGCGCGATCGTACCCTTCATACACAACGTGGATCTTCGACGGCGGAACGCCGCAGATGCGCACAATATCCCGTTTGGAATACTCCGAAACAGTAATGATCGCGGCTGACGATTTGGCCGCACGCATCAGCAGAAATCTGAGCAGGAACGTAATGCGCCGCGGGAAACATGGCATCACCATCGGAGAGAGGTCGTGGATCGTGGTCACGGCAGGGAGCAACACGCTGATTGGCAGCGAAGCACCGTTCGGGTTCAACATGATGTCCGCGCCATCACGGAAGGCCGCAGCTGAGGCGCCGCCATAGCGCCACAGGCGATCGAACTTCAGCAACCGCGTTTTGCGCGGGCGGAATCCCGGTCCTTCGTGAAATGTACCGGCGCAGACCTCTTCCGTCGACGAAACGAAGGGCCTGATCTCTATTCCATATCGCGGCGCGGCCTGGCGGAGCGCGTCCAGCAGGTTCCGCGCATACACTTGGATTCCGTGATTGCGATAGCGCGCGTTGAGCGCGGACGAGTCAAAAGCGACTTTAATCGGCCCGTTTCCCTTTATGGCGATCATGCGTAAGCCGCTTTGGGCAGGGGCATCTGCAAGGCATGGTGATACGCGGCCAAGGTTTGCCTGGCTGTGTCTGCCCAGTTGAATCGTTGCAGGTTCAGCCGGCCCCGCTCAACCAGTGAAGCCCGCAAAGCAGCGTCAGAAAAGATACGAAGAACCTGGCCCGCCATTTGTTCCGGGTTGTGAGGGTCAAAGTACAACGCCGCTTTACCCGCGACTTCCGGCAGCGAGGTTGCCGACGAACAGACCACCGGCGTGCCACATGCCATGGCTTCCAACACCGTGAAGCCAAACCCTTCATAGAACGACGGACAGGCGTACACACGCGCCGCAGAATAGAGCACGCGGAGGCCGGGCTCGTCCACAAAACCGGTAAAGACAACTTGTTCCGCAATCCCCAGCGCATCGGCCAGCCGGCGCAGCACGTGTTCGCCCTCACCCATGGGCCCGGCAATGACGAGTTGCGCGCGACTGCCGCTGTCGAGAAGCCGCCGAAAAGCCCGCAACAGGCCCGCATGGTTCTTCCGCGGCTTGCAGATGCCGACACAAAGCACGTAATCGCGATCAATACCGTACCTGGAGCGTACAGCGTCAAGCTGCGTGGAATCGGTGATCCGGCAAAATCCTGAGTCCACGCCGGGGTAAATCACCTCAATCTTTGCCGGATCGACGTGCAAATAACGGACAATCTCATTCCTGGAGTATTGGGAATCCGTGATGATGCGCGCAGCCAGCCGGGAGCAGGCGTTCATCATGGCACGATAGTAAAGACGCCCGGCGCGTGAAGGCAGGTCCTGCCGGCAAGCCAGGTAAATCACGTCATGGATGGTGGCGACAGCGGGACACGGCCGTACCAGGGGCAGCAGGAAATGCGGCGAGTGGAGCAAATCGATTTTATGGCGGTCAAGAATCCGCGGTAGTTCAATCTGCTCCCGTACCGAATAATATTTCAGACGCGGGAAAATCTTTTCTGCTTTCGGCGCGTCGACCAAGCCTTCTCCGGCCGGAGGCATGATGAGCAGGTATTCATGCTCCGGCGCATGAGCAACCATGGATTCAGTCAGGCACTTCATGTACCTGCCAATGCCCGGATTGCCGATTCTCCGCAGGTCAAAAGCTATTTTCATACAGCGACCTAGAAAGACGCCGCTTTCGCCAGCGGGGCTTTTGCCGTTCCGGTGAGGATGCTCTCGCGCACAGCGGTAAAAATCGAATGCATCATGGCGTGGTGAAGATCTTCAATCACCTGCACGTTGTCAGAAGGGACCACGGCGCAGACGTCGCACAGGGCCTGCATCCGCCCGCCCTCACAGCCGGCAAGCCCCATGGTCACAGCGCCGTATTCTCTTGCTGTCTCCAGCGCCAGCAGCACATTCGGAGAATCGCCGCTGGTGCTGATGGCGAAAGCAACATCGCGTGGCTGCACAAAAGTCTTGAGCTGCTCGGAAAAAATCCTCTCGTATCCGAAATCATTGGCCCACGCGCTCATGAGTGACACATTGTCAGTAAGGGCCATCACCTTGGGCCGCGTGTTTGTGTTAAGGTCGATCGTCCCCTTGTTCATATCGCACATCATGTGCGACGCGCTGGCTGCACTGCCACCGTTACCAAAAACAAAAACCATCCGCTGTTCTTCGAACGCCTGCAGCAAGATGGAGACAATCCTGTTGATAGCAACATAGGGCAGTTGGGGAATCAGGGCACTGAGGTCCTGAAAATACTTCTCAATGGATAGACCCGCGTCTTGATAAGAATCCCATTTTCGGCCTTCGTGTCCGGGAGACATGCGCGCTCCTACTTGAGAGGTTCCAACACTTAGCTTCTATCTGGCCCTGCTCCGTAGCTTTCCCAGAGCGGATTTGAATTCTCCTGCAATGTCAGCCGCCAGCAAGCGGTACGGATCGTCCGCCGGGACCTGTTCCCAGCGGTGCCTGCCCATCACCCAGAAACATGCCAGGACAAGGGCCCCGAAGACGCTGCCCGCGACAATCAGGCTGCGGATGGGACTGGATTTTTTTTCGGACGCGACTCCGGCATCCATTACGCGGACGATGGGAAGTTCTTTTGCTTCCTGGATCTTTGCCATCTCAAATTGCTGCGTCACAAAAGCATAAACGGCTTCCTGGATCTTGGCTTCACGGTAGAGATCGGCGTAATGCGAGCCGAGGCCCGGCAACGTGTGCATGGAAGGATAGGGAGACGACCCACCCGCGGCCTGGTCTTGCGCGGCAACGTCACCGTTGTGCCCCACAAGTTTTTTGAGTTGCGACTGCAACTCAGCCATGCGTGCTTTGAGCGTACGCACACGAATATTGTCGTCAGAATAAATCTGCTGCAGCCCTTTTAATTCAGTTTCACTGGCGATAAGTTCGCCCTGCAGGCGGGCCGCGGCATCCATCACGGCACGGCCCTCATTCTGGGGATCGACCATGGAATTCCTGCTGGTGAACTGGCTCAGGGCCGCCGAAGCGCGGGCCAGATCATCTTTTGCACCAGCCAGCCGCGCTTCCAGAAACTGCCGTTCGCGGTGCGCCGAGGAGGTGTTGAGGTCAACGGCAAGCCGGTTCAGCTCTTCCACATACGCGTTGGCAATCTGGGCCGCAACTTTTGGCTCGTAATCGGTGACCGTGAGCGTGATCAGGCCGCTTTTCTTGTCTTC
>JBGPZS010000108.1:0-10018 GCA_041493865.1 Terriglobia bacterium | reverse complement strand
GATATCCAGGACGTAATGGAAGGAAATCGGAGAATTCGCGCTCTTCGCCGTTGATCTGCGGGCCAAGATTGTACGTTATCTTTCGGCGTTGGTTGAGATCGGGATGGCAATTCCTATGGGGCGTCTCGCAGCACATCCAGCGCATCCTGCCAGGGCGTTATTCCCATATGCATCATGAAGAAGCGCTCCACAGGGAGGTGCTCACGCTCCACAGCAGCCACGACCTCAGAGACCGTCTGCGAGTAAAAGTATTTGCCGTCCGGGGTTTTCTGAAAGGCGTCACTGCCGTAGAGCAATTTGTGTTCGGGAAAGTAAACCATCATCTGGCGCTCACTGCTTTCGCCGCGAAGGGGGTAAATCTCCATGCGGTTTGGGCCGGAGCCGATCACCACTTTATCGCTTACCGGGCGAAGCAACGGTTTTCCGGGCGATTTGGCCAAGGCGTCAGGAAGGATGGTCCGCGGCGCGTTCAGAAAACGCTGCAGCAAAGGTACGGTACGCGCCACTACATAAACAGGGATTCCCCGTGCCACGTATTCCCGCACTCCGCCGATGTGGGGCCACGCGTCAGAGGTAGTGATGATCGCCTTGACGGGAACTCCAGGGAACCTCCGCTGCGCCTCTGCAATGAGCCTGGCGGAGTAACCGGATGAGATAGGAGCTTCCAGCACGACAAGGCCATCCTGCTGGCGCACGATGGTTGTGTTCCAAGCCCCGGGAACGATGACGATCCCTGGCGCCGGCTCCTGGGCCGGGCGCGAGGCAATTCCCAGCGGGCGTTCGTCCGCGGTGATTCGGGCGCGAGCGGCAAAAGCACTGCGCACGCCGGCCGTGATGGCAAATGTGTCCGGGCCAACCTGGGGGTTGAATTCAATCTTTCTGATGGACGCGGAACGGTCCGGGAGGCCATTGCGGAATACATCGAGTTGTAGCGGGTAGTGGATTCCATTCTGCAGCCACCAGAACGAGTAATAGACGCGGGTCGTGACGTCGCCCCAGATGCTCCAAAAAATTCCATACGGGTATGCGCTCACCCACTCCACAGCGGTAGGGAGATGAGTTTCTGCATTCAGGAAAACGCGGACGAGGGTTCCTGCGTGAGTGAATTGCACCACCCGATGAGGCACGCCCTGAAGTTTGAGATCGGGCAATCTTTTGAGATCGGTGGCGCTGATTCCGTTCAGCAATACCCGTTCCGGACCCAAGGCAAGCGCGTCATTTGCCGTTTGCAGAAGCTCGTCTGAGCCGGGGCTTTCCCTGTCTCCGACTTTTTGCGCAGCGGCTCCCGCGGAGACGATCACCGTCATGGAAGACTCCTCCAGGGCGTTGCGGCTGTTTATTTCCTGCAACCGGCTGCCGTGTTCGAGGTCCCGCCATTCGTCGATCTCTTCATATTCCACAATGTAGGGACCTTCAGGTCGCTCTGACTGCTCAAGCAAGTTGCGGTGGCCCATCATGTTGAGATGAAGGGTTTTCAACTCGCGGATCCTTTGCTCGCCGCCCATGGCGGCAAGCGCGCTGTGCAGCAGGTCAGAAGCGGACGATGGGTGGGCTGATTGCGCATGAGTGGCTGAACCCATGGCCAGGCAAAGAATGAAAGCATGCAGCTTCAAGCAGAACTACCTCCCGTGGCCTTAGACATTGCGTAGCCTGGAATCGTGAGCAACATTGGCAGTTCAATACCCCCGGTTCTTGTCTACCTGGTTCAACAACGGCTGGCCGGCAAGAAAGCGCTTCAGGTTCTCCACGATCAGGCGGTAGTGCCGCTCCCACAGGCGGTCTGTCACGGCGGCGGTGTGGGGTGTGATCAGCAAGTTGTCCAGCGACCAGAAAGCTGAATCGGACGGCAGGGGCTCTTCCACAAAAACATCCAGGGCCGCGCCGGCAATACGGCGGTCCTTTAGCGCCTGAAGCAAAGCCGGCTCATCAACCAATGGGCCGCGGCCAACGTTGATCAGATAGGCATCGGTCTTCATCTTGCTGAGGCGGGCTGCGTTGATGATGCCCGTGGTTGCGGGCGTTACCGGAGTGCAGAGCAGAACATAGTCGGCCTGCGGCAGCACTTCGTCAATCTGGGTGGAGCTGAAGACCGCATCGGCGCCCTCGGTTCCTTTGTCAGGATTCTCGCGCACGGCGAACACTTTCATACCCAGAGCTTTTGCGCGCGCGGTGAACTCGCGACCAATGCCACCCATGCCGACAACGGCGACAGTTGCGTCCGCCACCTCGCGTGGTCGATGCCGGTCATGCCAGAGCTGGTCTTGCGACCATTCGCGCCTTGCCTGGTACTGCATGGCCTGGGGCAGCCGCTTCGCCATCGCCAGCAGCACGGCGATCGCATGCTCGGCGACGACCGGGCCGTGGATGCCGGTAGAGTTTGTCAGAAGCACGCTGCTCTGAATCAGCTCCGGAAACATGAGCTGGTGCACGGCCGCGGCCGGAGAATGGATCCAGCGCAGTTTGTTGGCGGCGACGAATTGCTTCGGGCGTAAAGACCAGCCAATGAAGACGCTAGTGTCGGCGATCTCTTCCGGCACGCGGTCATAGTTCTGGAGCTGCACAAACTGGTGACCGGGGAAGTCCTGCTGCAGGCGTTCGCGGATCCAGGCCGGCGCGTGCCAGAGGTCAAAGCTGTGATAGTGGACAATGAGTGTCTTCATTCTTTTGTCGCTTCGCTCCAAACCGCTCTTCAGTTTCGCGTCGCCCCTAGAATCTTCCGCCTGTTGCAGGCGGCCCGGCGCGCAAGACGGCCGCGCCGCCAATCATGATGTTTTCGTCACCCGCAAATCCTTGCCGGTCATCTCCTGCGGCTGACCGAAGCCCAACATGCCGAGCACGGTCGGCGAAATATCCTGCAAGGACCCTTCCGGCCGCAGAGTCAATTTATGAGCGCTTTCACTCACCACGATGAACGGCACCGGATTGGTTGTGTGCGCCGTATGCGGACCGCCGGTGGCCGGGTCGATCATCATTTCCGCGTTGCCGTGGTCGGCGGTAATCAGCATGGCGCCGCCACGCGCGCGGACCGCCTTATAGATTTCGCCCAGGCAGGCATCCACGGTCTCAACGGCCTGCACTGTGGGCGGAATCTTGCCGGAGTGGCCGACCATGTCAGCGTTGGCAAAATTGACGATCACCACGTCGAAAGCGGAATCGTTCGCTGCCTTGATTACGTTCTCCGCGATGCCGGCAGCCGACATTTCCGGTTTGAGGTCGTAAGTAGCGACTTTTTGTGACGGTACCAGAACGCGGTCTTCGCCGGGAAAGGGCTTCTCAATACCACCGTTGAAAAAATAAGTTACATGCGCGTACTTCTCCGTTTCCGCGACGCGGAGGTTGCGCAGGTTGTGTTCGGACATCACGTTGGCCAGAATGTTTTTGAGGGAATCCGGTTGCACGACGAACGGCAGGGTGAACTGTTTGTCATACTGCGTCATGCAGGCATATTTCAAGTTTTTGGGAACGCGGGAGCGTGGGATAGTTGCATCCAGAGCTTCAGCGTCAGGCAGGTCACGGCCGCCCTGCGCAGTCAGGCCGCTCTCACGCGCCAGGCAGCGGGTGATCTGGCGGGCGCGATCAGCACGGAAATTGAAGTTGATGACCGAGTCATCGTCGCGAAGCGTGGCGACCGGCTTGCCCTGGTTATTTATGCAGACGAAGGGAATGATGAATTCGTCGGTGACGCCGCGGTTGTAGGAGTCCTTTACGCCCTGCGCCGGGTCGATGTACTCACCGCCTTCAGCCTTGCCGGCCACCATGGCGTCAAAAGCCTTCAGTTCGCGGTCCCATTTCTTATCGCGGTCCATGGCGTAATAGCGGCCGCTTACGCTGGCAATCTTGCCTACGCCCAGCTCGCGCATTTTCTGCTGCAACTGCTGAATGTAGCCCGCGCCGTTGGTGGGCAGCGTGTCGCGACCGTCCATGAAACAGTGAACATACGTGCGGTCAATGCCGTTCAGCCGGGCCATGCGCAACAGCGCATAAAGGTGGTTCTGCTGGGAGTGTACGCCGCCGTCAGAGAGCAGGCCGCAAAAATGGAGTTGGCGGCCGCCGCTGCGCGCGTTCTTCATCGCCTCAAGCAACACCGGGTTGGAGAAGAGGTCGCCATTCTCGATCATGACATCGATCTTCGTGATGTCCATGTAAACGACGCGCCCGGCGCCGATGTTCAGGTGGCCGACCTCGCTGTTGCCCATCTGCCCGTTGGGAAGGCCGACAAAGCGCCCGCTGGTGTGGATCAGGGTGTTGGGATACTCCGTGAGCAGGCGGTCATAGTTCGGTTTGCGCGCCAGCGAAATGGCGTTGGCGTTCGAGGGCGGCGCATAACCCCAGCCATCGAGAATGATGAGGACGAGAGGACGGTTCATAGACGAAGAAGAATTCTACTAAAGATTGCCCAAATCGCCGGGATTCCACCCCAGCAAGCCAACACCGGGCTTGCCAGGGACCCCGGGATTCCAAAATCGCCGAAATTTCAAAAATCAACACCTTTGAAACGCAGAGGAACGGAGGAAGCGGAGGAAGGGACCATTTTGCGCCGATCCATACCTCGGCCCCTCCGCTTCTTGATCCGTGTCATCCGTGTTCATCAGTGGCAAGGTCCTTCTTTTCCAAATCTCGGCGATTCCGGCGGTTTTGGCAATCTTCCTGATAGGATATGCCCGCCGCATCATTGATGAGCGCCCGTGACTGCGGACGGAGAGGACTTATGAGAATCAAGCTTCTGGTTGCTTTGCTTGCATTGCTGGCAAGTGTTTCTCAGGTATGCGCACAGGATACACAAGGCAAGAATGCCGTCGAGAAAAAAGATGCGCAGAGCAATGACGCAAGCAAGAAAGACACGCAAGGCCAGGATGCGGCCAATGCCAAGAAAGAGAAACCTGACGTCCATGAGTTTGTCCTGGCAAACTTCAAGACTGAAAGCGGGGTGACGCTTCCGCAAGTGAAGGTCGTCTACGGGACCTATGGGCACATGAATGCGGCGCGGGACAACGTGGTGCTGCTGCCCTCGCACTACATGGCGGACCACAGCGGCTATGGCTGGCTGATTGGGCCGGAACGCGCTCTTGATCCCGCGAAGCTCTTCCTGGTGGCGACCGAGCTGTTTGGCAACGGACATTCGTCTTCGCCCAGCAATACTCCTGAGCCGTATCACGGCCCGCGCTTTCCGGTGACGACCATCCGCGACAACGTGGAAGCGGTGCACCGGCTGCTGACGGAAGAATTGAAGGTCACGCATCTGCGCGCGATTGTCGGTTTTTCCATGGGCGCGCAGCAGGCGTTCCAGTGGGCGGTGAGCTATCCGGCGTTTGCCGACCGGATCGTGGCCACGGCCGGGACGGCAAAAACATATCCGCATGGCGTGGTGCGGCTGGAAGGCCAGATCGCGGCCATCACCGCCGATGCGGCGTTTCAAAATGGCGATTACGCATCGCCGCCGCAAAAAGGCATGGAAGCATTTGGCACGGTCTGGGCAGCGTGGCTTTTTTCCCAGGAGTGGTGGCGCAAGGAGTTGTGGCGCGAGGCGTTTCCGCCGGGGACAACGTTCGAGCAGGTGATGAACAGATTCCGCACCAACTTCATCCCCGGCGCGGATGCCAACAATCTGATCCTGCAATGCCGCACATGGGAAAAACACGACGTGGGAACCACACCGGGATTCAACGGAGATGTGGAGAAGGCATTACGGTCGATTAAGGCGCCGTTTCTCTATATGCCGTCAGAAACCGACCTTTATTTCCCCATCGGCGATGCGCGCTATGAGGCAGGTTTCATGCCGACGGTCACGCTCACGCCGATTCCTTCGCTCTGGGGACATACGGCCGGAGCCGGGCCGAATCCGGTGGACTTAAAGTTTTTGAATGAGAAGATTGGGCAGTTTCTGGGGCGGTAAGGGAAATGAATCGCGATGACTGAGAGTCATACGGCATCCAACCCAAGCTCGGTTATGAACACGTTCAACTATTTGCTTGACACAGCCGATCTTCTCTCGGATAATTGAACACGTTCAAATACGAGGTTTTGAAAATGACTGGCGACGACACGGGCACCGGCGAATTCAAACGGCGCAACCTACTCATTCTGGGCGCGGTGATTGGTTTCCTGTACGGGCTTGGGCTCCGCTTGCTGGCCAATTCTCACCCGGCCGGCTTCCAGGTGATGACGATCGGGTTCACGTGTTTCATGCCTTTTGCGATGGGCTGCATCACCGTCTATTTTGCCGAAATCGGGCAGCCGCAGCGCATCCGTACATGGATTTGGCTGCCCTGGCTTCCGCTGCTTGCGGCCCTGGTGGCGACGATGCTGACGCTCCTGGAAGGCCTGATCTGCGTGTTGATGTTCGCGCCGCTGGCCCTTGTCCTCTCAAGCCTGGGGGGCGTGCTTGGTGGCCTGGCTGCCCGACTTATCCGCTCGCATCGCGCCAAAAACCTCACCATGGCCTGCGTGATGGCGCTTCCGCTGGTCACCGCGCCATGGGAGCAGCAGGTTTTCTATCGACTGGATTTGCGGGAAGTGGAAAACGTGATCGATATTCAGGCCCCTGCTGATGTGGTCTGGCGGAACATTGAGCGCGTGCCGGCGATCCGAAGCGATGAGCTCCCCAATTCATGGAGCCACCGCATCGGCTTCCCTGATCCCGTGGAAGCGACGCTTTCACACGAAAGGGTCGGCGGAGTGCGCAACGCGAGTTTTGCAGGCGGCCTGCACTTTCTTGAGACCGTGGATGTCTGGGAGCCAGAACACAGGCTGGCGTTTACGATTGCGGCGCAGACCGACGCCATCCCGGCCACTACCCTGGATGAGCACGTGCGCGTGGGAGGGCCGTATTTTGACGTGCTGCGCGGGGAATACCGGCTTGAAGCGATGGCCAATGGCGTGACGCGGCTGCATCTCTCCAGCAGGCACCGCATCTCCACGGACTTCAACTGGTATGCGCATCTGTGGACCGATGCCCTGATGGCCGACCTGCAGAAGAGGATCCTGCATGTGATCCGGCAGAGGTGTGAGCGATAGTGGTCGCGGGCAGGCGGTAGCTCCAGCGCTCGGGCCCTCGTAATTGCAGTGGGGCGCCTGGCTCTGGCTGTTAATGGATTAGCGTCGATGCTTTAGGGCCGCTCTCTGCAAGCATGGGGGCAACGCCGAGAATCCAGCCTTCAATCTCAGCGGTCTTGCGGTCGAGTGGCGCGAGGACGGGACAAAAAAAGCCCGCAAGAGTTTTGTTTGCATCCGCGCGGCGCAACCATTCGGCAGTGGCAAAAGCGTCTTGCTGATCGCGGGTGCGTCCTTCGGAGGGGAAGTTCTTAGACCACAGCCTAGGATAAACCTCAGCGATCACGGAGGAATTTGGCGGAATGTCCCAGCCGTCAAATGGCCAGAAATGTACCTTGCTACCAAGCTGCTGTCGCAAATACCGCAACCAAGGAATGCCTGCATGCGTGGATTTCGCGACCGATCCGGGAACATCAAAATGAAACACTGACTTGGCTGTTCGCGTGTGTAGTTCGGTAAGGCGGCGCCAATGGGCATCACCCCGGCGTGCAGCTCCGTTTCCGTACACACCCTCACGGACGAAATCGACGTACATATGGTCTTCGTCTGTGGGCCAATGTTGCTGAAAGTCGTCAAGAAACCGTGGCCAATCAAGCGGCAGACCGTGCTCTTGAAAATAACGCAGCGGGAACGAGAATCCGTGGTCAATGCCGACGATGGACGGCGGTCCGGTGCTTAGCTTCGTCACAAGCCATTCAGCGATCTCCCTGCGGGTCCAATACCGCTGGGGACTTGGCGGCGGCCCGACTTCCATGGGGGCTGTCGCCCTGTCACCTTCGTATACACGCAGCCCTTTAAGGCTCGCCTTAGGTACTTCAGCGCCAGAATAGTCAATACCGATGTAGTGCTGGAAGAGCATATTCCGATTAATCCAGGTTCCCAGACCTTCCGGATAGGGTGGGCAAGCAGCTTCATGCCACCGGGTAAGGTATTACCAATGGTCGGATAACGCAAGAAGATCGCCCCAGACGAACAGCACGCAGCCAAAGCAAGTGTGCGAAAGCGAACACCTCCGCGAGGTTCGTTTGTCAAGTGTACTAATTCCTAATTGATTCCCCTCTTGAAGCGGGCTAGAATGAGGCAGCCCTCAGGGGTGGAAGTGTGGAAAGATCTTTGAAAATTTGAAAATAAGTGGTCAGCAATCTGCACTGACCGGACCTAAGACGGTCGGGGGTTTGGTGGATTTGGCAGCAAATTGGACGCCGTTTGAGGCCGATTCGATGTGATTGGGACTAGATTCAGCAGCGAATTTCTTGGGATGAATGGCACTAACTCCTTTGGAATCCTAGATGAGGGCATGGGGGGTGGGGCGTGCTGGCTGCGGGATATCGGCAGAGGGAGTGCAGGAATCGCCAATCGAGAGCAGATCACTGAAGTCCACGCCAATCTCTGCCCAGCCACGCGAAAACCGCGCGCGGCCGGGGCCCTCTGGGATGACTTGGGATGCAGTTTGCGCAAACCCACGCCAAATTGGGATGAGCCAGGGGAGGGGGTAGGGCTACTTGTCGTCGTCTTCGTCGTCTTCCAGGCCGCCGCGGGCCAGAAGATCGCGCAGGGCTTCTTCCCCGGCCGCACCGCGCTGTTCTCCGGCGACATTGCCGTCGCGGTCAATCACTACGTAGATCGGGTACACCTTGGCTTCAAACATGGCCGCCAAGTTGGTGTCGTCCGTTAGGACGATGCGGGTCTTGCGCGGGTGTTGTTCCAGATACTTCCTCACCGTCTTCTTGGATTCGCCTACGTTGATGGCCAGGACGATCAGCCCTTTTTTGGCGTATTCGTCATTGATCTGGTCGACGAAGCCAGCTTCCTGGAGGCAGTAGCCGCACCAGGTGGTCCAGAACTCCAGCAGCACGACCTTGCCTTTGATGGAGTCGTTGTTGAATTTTTCACCGCCGGTGGTGGTGGCATTGAATCGGGGTGCAGGTTCTTTGGGCTTGGTTTTACCGGCTGCGTTTCCGGCAATCGCGCCGAAGATGGAGAGCGTCAAAAGGCATATCAACGACGGGCGCAGGATGGCCGGCGTTGGCGTTCTCTCTGGCATTGTCTTGCTCATAAGGGCGAACTGTACCACAGATATGGTTTGCGGTATAGTTTCTTGCAAACTCTATAGGACTGCATAGGACTGCATAGGACTGAAGCTATCGGGTGAGTAGTTTGAATCGCCAGATCAGACTAATGCTTGTGGTTTGACTATAGAATCATGTTT
Organism: Terriglobia bacterium; assembly: GCA_041493865.1. Lineage (GTDB taxonomy): Bacteria > Acidobacteriota > Terriglobia > Terriglobales > Acidobacteriaceae > Angelobacter. The sequence goes on along the minus strand of JBGPZS010000108.1, from coordinate 759 downwards.
CTACAAACGGTTGGTTTCGGCGGTCAACTATTGAAGCACAAAATCGCAGACGTTCAGCGTAGCGCGCTCTGGACTGCTCACGAGCGCGCCCCAGCCATTGAGTGAGGCGGCGCCGCGTTGGTCTGGCGGGACCTGTAGATTCGCTCCCAGCAAGAGTTCCGTTCCCCCGGGGGGCGTGACAAATACGGTGTAGGTTACCGCCGGCAGGTTCTCCACCAGACGGAAGTGATATGTCTCTCCCGCGGCGTAGGGCACCCTGGTGGATGCCGAGAAAACATCGCCATCGCGGGCCTGGATGGTGCCGGATGGACTGAAGCGTACCAGCCCGCCAAATGCCACTTGCCCGTCAGAGCTTCGGGAAGAAAATCCGATGATGGCGTCCATGCGAGCAAGAGAGGGCGTAGCAGCAAAGGTCGCGCTAAAGCCGGTACTGCGCTCGGATGCGAACGCTGTGTTCTGAACTCCGGAGCCGGCTGCGGCATTGATGCACTCCGCCGGAACGGCGGCGCCTGCCGTGGATACGCCCGCCTGGATCACGGCGGTAACGGAGACACTCGTCGACTGTCCACTGGTTGAGTCGGCGCCAGTGATGGAAATGGTAGAAGTTGTGGCCGGAGTGGAACTTGAAGTGGTGATGGTTAAAGTGGAAGTGCCTGATCCGTCGACCGAGGGAGGGTTAAAGTTGGCCACAACGTTTGAGTTAGAAGCAGTTGCGCTGAGCGAGACGGTGCCGGTAAAACCATTCACCGCCTGCACGCT
>JBGPZS010000125.1:0-9378 GCA_041493865.1 Terriglobia bacterium | reverse complement strand
GTTCCTGGTCAGAAGAATCCCCCAGCCGGTTACGCAGGAGCTGAAGAAACCTGGTTACGCGATGCAACCGTTGCGTCTCCATTCCTTCCTGCATGCGCTTCGGATCAAGTTCAGAAGCAGTTTCAATGTACTGCCACAGCAGCAGCCGCATATCATCCACCGCGTTCTTCAATTCGGTGAGCAGAGCAACGTTGAGTTCCGCGGCCGGCGCTGCTGGTTTCTCGTCGGCGTTTGGAGCCTGCATGGCCAGCCAGTACAAATCGCTGTGTACCGCGGTCAATGCAGTGGTGAGTTCCTTAAGATGGGTTACTAGTTCTTTAGAATCGGTATGTAAGTGGCGGTCCGTCATTGGGGGATTCCTTAAATCCTGGCATACTTCTATTAGTGTCTAGGATGCGCCCAACGTTGCAATTTTGCCGGTTACTCAAGGACATGTCCCCCGAGCTAAGGCCCAATGTTTTCAGCGGCTAAGGGGCAATATGCAGGAATGTCCGATGAGAGGGCGTCGCAATACATGCACCTTATTTTTCAATGAGATAGACCTTGTTGTTTGCACTTAGTACGATGCATTTTTGCTGGCCAGATGCGCAAAAATCTGATATCCCGAAACGAAACCGAGGTTGCACCAAAGGAATAACATTCAGGGCAATCGAGCGGAAATCATCCATGAAAAACCTGATTCGTGATTCAGGATTCTCAGAATGGCATTGGTTGTTCCGGTTTACTCGTGGAGGATCCTGGCAGATGGCTAAGTTTTTTTTCCTTCTTCCACGGCCGCTTCCTTGTCTGCTGTAACTTTCAGCACGATGAGCACCTTGTCATCGTCATTCATGCTGGCGGTGGAATAGGCTGATACTTCGGCCAGCACCGCGTCCACGATTCCCTGCGCGCTGCGATCGCGATGGCGGCGCACGAAGTCCGTGAGCCGTCTGGCGCCGTACTCGTGCTTCTGTTCGTCAGAGATGCGCAATATGCCGTCAGTGGAGCAGACCAGCACATCATCTTTTTCCAGCTTGACTGAGCCGCGCGTGTAATCCACCTGGGGGAAGAGACCGATCACGGTGCCGCCTTCTTCCAGCAGTTTTATTTCGCCGCTTTTGCCGCGCACCAAAATCGGAGGCACGTGGCCGGCGTTCACGTATTGCAGCACGTTGCGCCGGGTATCCACCAGGCCCAGGAAAACGCTAAGGTGCTTGCCCGCCTTGGTGTAGGTGTAGAGCATTTCATTCAGCGAAAAAGCCAGAACTTCAAGCGAGTGCAGGTGCATCACCAGGGCGCGCAGCGTGGCCTGAAGGTTGGCCATGATCAGCGCGGAAGAAACGCCTTTGCCTTCGACTTCGGCGCTTACCAGGAGCAGAGACTGCGGGCCCAGATTGATGAAATCGTAGTAATCGGCGGCTACGTCAAAGCAGAAGTCACTCAGCACGGCGATGTCGTATCCGGGGACCACGGGCGGAGCGTCCGGCAGCAGACGGTGCTGGATGCTGCGGGCCAGAGAAAGCTCGCGCTCCATGCGCTGCTTCTCCATGGTGTCGCGATGCATCTGGGCGTTTTCCAGCGCCATGGCCATGTGTCCGGAGAGCTTTGCCAGAAAGCCTACGTCTTCGGCGGAGAAAGTCCCGCCCTGCGCGTTGAGCAGTTGCAGCACGCCAACAATTTCGCCTGAATGGTGCTTGATTGGAAGGCTGAGCAGCGACTTGGTGCGGTAGTTCAATCTCTGGTCGAAGCTGGGGTCGAAGGACTCAAGCGTGTAAGCATCTTCAGTGTTCACCAGTTCGCCGGAGACGGCCACCTGGCCGGCAATGCCTTTGCCAAAGGGAATGCGTATCTCCTGATGGTCCAGCCCCGAGGCGGCAATCGACCATAGTTCCTTGCGCTTGCCATCCACCAGGAAGACCGTGCCGCGTTCAGCTTTGACCTCAGTTCGCGCGATCTTCAGGATCAGTTCCAGCAGTTCGGCCAGATCCAGCGTGGAGTTGAGCAGCCGCGTGGCTTCAAAGAGGAGAGAAAGCTGGTTAATGCGTTTGTCTTTTTCCTGCGTGGCCAGCACGTTGTTGAGCTTGGCTGCGCTCATCTCCGAGTACAGCCTCCACCACAGCAGCAGGTCTTCGGAAACCTCGGCTACTGTGTAGATTGCCAGTACGCCGGCGAGCTGGCCGGCCGCGAGCAGGGGATATCCGGAAATATGGGTGAGACCCGTCTGGCGGGAATATTCCAGGTCGTCGCCGCCGAAGGTAGAGAGCACAATATTTTCGATCGTGGTTTTGTTGTGCGCTATCTTGCCCACCGCTCCGGTCCCGGCCGCGGCGTAATCAAGGCGGTGCGTGGCTTGCAGGCCCTCGGCATGCGTGAGGTAGCAGGAGCCGGAAGAGCTGTCCCAGAGCCAGAGTTCGGCGCGAGACGCGTCAAAGTCACTGACCAGCATCTCCAGCACGCGGGACGTAAGGTCTTCTCCGGCGCGGCTCAGAGCTGCCACCGCGCTGGCAAACGCGTTCACGTAGTTCTTGCTCTGCGTCTTTGTCTTTATCACGCTTACGCCGTCCCTCAAGACCGTTTCCGGCTAAAACAGAAAGCGGGTGGAAATGCCAGTCCCAAGTTTACCGGGATTTTTAGAGACTTCCTGGGGAGAGTGCGCCTAGTTTATGAAGGATGAACCTGGAATGTAAAGGAAAAGCTGTAGATCCGGCGCACGACAGTACTCGCTCTAAAATAACGTGCTTGCCTTTGAGCCCTCGAGGGTGATACAAAGCGCACCATCCGCCCTTCCGCACGGGAAACGATCCTTCTAGTGACGCAACGGGGCAAGGAGCGACAGGCAATGAAAATCATTCAGCGCGCTATGTGCGTGTTGTTCGCAATCATTTTGGCAGCTTCCGCAACGGCCCAGACCGCCGCTACCGCCGACTTGCGCGGGACCGTGAAAGACCCCAACGGAGCGGTCATCCAAAACGCCACCATCACGGTGCGCGACGAAGCCAGAAACTTTGAACGTTCGGCCCAGAGCAATGAAAGCGGGTTTTATACCCTGCTCTCACTACCCCCGGGCCATTACACGCTGACGGTTACGGCCGAAGGTTTTGCCAGGATGGTGGCCAAGGACGTGGGCCTCACCGTAGGCCAGGTTGCGGATTATCCCGTGACCATGCGGCTGCCAACGGCGCAGAGTGAGGTGGTGGTAACGAGCGAGCCGCTGTTGGTGGAAACGGCCAAGACCTCCACCAGCACCACCATCGGCCAGCAGCGCATTGAAAACCTGCCCATCAACGGCCGCAACTACGTCAATTTCTCGCTGACGAATTCGCAGGTGCAGCGCGACGTGGCGCCCAGCATCGGCGCGGCGCCCACATCCGGGCTGAACTTCGGCGGCCAGCGCGCGCGTTCCAACGCCGTGAATGTTGACGGCATGGACGCCGTGGACAACGGCGTGAACGGTATTCGCTCCACGCTGTCACAGGAAGGCGTGCAGGAATTCCAGATCATCACCAACGGCTATGAAGCGGAATTCGGGCGCGCTTCAGGCGGCGTGGTGAACATCATCACAAAATCCGGCACCAACGATTTCCATGGCAGCCTGTTCGGATATCTGCGCAACCGCAATGTCCAGGCGCAGAACCCGTTTACCAACACTCCTGATCCGGCGTATACGCGCGTGCAGGCGGGAGCGGCGGCCGGTGGAACGCTCAAGAAGGACAAGACTTTTTATTACTTCTCTTTTGAGATGACGCGGCGGCAGGAGACGGGGTTCTCCACTATCGGCGCCAACAACTTCGGTCTGGTCCCCCTCACGAATGCGGCGAGCTTTGGCCTTCCTGCCGGCTCGCTGGTTACCCCGGCGCAGGCGCAGTTTCTGGCGACGCCACCACCGGTGGCAAGCCCGTTATTCGCCATCTATGCCGGGTATGCTCAGCTTGCGGCTGGCGGCTCCGCAGTTTCTCTGGCCGGAACGCCGGGAGCGCTGAGCGCGCTGGGCTTCTTTCCCACCACAGGGGCGCCGTTGCCTGCCTCATTCCACAGTCTGATCAGCCAGAAAGGCAATTATCCTGTCGCTGAAAAGACCGAGCTTTATTCGCTGCGCCTGGACCACAAATTCAACGCCAACAATTCCCTTATGCTGCGCGGCGGGCTGAGCCCCAGCGACCAAACCGGCATCCAGGTGAATGCGCAGAACCAGGACTTTGGCCAGAACGCATTTTCGCGCACGTCTACGCAGAACTATCACGATGGCAGCATCGGCGTGCAGGACACGTGGCTGTTGAGCGACAGCAAGATCAATGAGGTCCGCTACCAATACTCGCGCCGCGGACTGCTGTATAACTTCTCCCGCAGCGCGGGCGGCGGCGATGTGGCCATCAATATTCCCGGAGTCGCATTCTTCGGACGCGAGCCATTTTCGTTTGTCGATCGCGTGGAGCAACGCCACCAGATCAGCGATAACTTCTCCGTCATCAAGGGGCGCCACAGCTTCAAGTTCGGCGGCGACGTGAACCATCTGCCGGTCACGGCCGATTTCACCGTCAACTTCGGCGGAATTTACAACTTCGGCGAACTGAGCGCAACCAGTCTTAGCAGCAATTTTGGGTTGGTAAGCGCACCCAACTTCTCCGCCGTGCAGGCTTATGGCCTGGGCATTCCGCAGGTCTTCATCCAGGGCATCGGCAACCCGCATGATCAGTTCGCGCTTACGTCGTATGGTTTTTTCGCGCAGGATGCGTGGCGCATTCGCAACAACCTGACGCTGAATTACGGCGTACGTTACGACTACGAGAGCACCCCCCAGTTCAAGGCCGTGAACGCGCTATCGCAGGCGGCGGAGAACGCGCTCAACATTACCCAGGGTATTCCCAGCGACAAGAACAACGTAGCGCCGCGCATTGGATTGGCATGGGACCCCAAAGGCAATGGCAAGACCGTAATTCGCAGTTCATACGGGATGTTCTACGATCACCCGCTGCTTGCCCTGGCTTTTGACTCTGACGTTGCCGATGGCAGCCAGGCGCCGCAGTTCATTCTGTTCGGTGGTTCGCCGTGCAATCCTGCCGCACCGCCTTCGCCCGCCGCCGCGCTCAACTTGAATGCGACGAACGCATTTCAAGGCCTTCTTGGCGTCGGCAACTGCCTGCCACCGGGCCTGGCGGCAGCCGCCAATTTCATTGATGCGCAGCAGCGCTTCAATCCCGCGCCCAACGCGCCTTCGGTCTTTACCAACCAGGCCTACCTGGGGGCCGGCGTGCCTTTAATCTCGCAGCCGTTCGGCTTCCCCACGGGCAAGAATTTCCAATATGGCTATGCCGAGCAGGCAGGTCTTTCCATTGAGCACGATCTGGGAAACAATTTCGCCATCAGCGCCACCTATAACTACACCGGCGGCCATCACCTCAATCGACCGATCAACGTAAACCCCGCAAGCGCCAAGGCCATCGTGGAAAACTGGGAACGGGCCAATGCCTGGGCTATTGCCAACGCCCAGCCGCTGTTCACCAATCCCTTGACGATTGCTACCTGCAACGTTGGGCCGGCAGGTGCGTTTGTGCCGCCCGCGCTGCTGAGTTTCTTCCGGCCCTCGGGGACGAATCCATCGCTCTCCGCGGTATTCACACCGTGCGCCGGACTGGCCAGCCTGGTAGCCGGGCAGTACCGGCTCGGGTTGGGGACCGCAGTGCCGTTCAGCGACATGGTGGGCAATTTCTCCAACGGCAGCTCTGTCTACAACGGGATGACCCTGAACCTGCGCAAGCGCATGAAGAACCACTATGAGTTTCTGGCTTCTTATACGTGGTCGCACGCGATTGACGATTCAACCGACCTGCAAACACTGCTCTCACCGCAGAACGATCTGCACCCGGAACAGGAGCGCGCCAACTCCACCTTCGATCAGCGGCATCGCTTTGTGTTCAGCGGCATTTATCAGAGCGGTAAGAATGGAGCCAGCGGATTCTGGGGCAAGTTCCTGAGTGACTGGACGCTGGCGCCCATCATCGAGTTCAGTTCGGGCCGGCCCTTCAATATCGTGACCGCCACTGACCAGAACTTTAACTTCAGCACCTCAACGGACCGTCCCAACGCGGTGGCCGTGGGCACGCCTACGAATGCCTGCGGCTTCCCCACGGTCCCCTCCAAAGCCTCGCCTAAAGGCGCGTTCCAGATCCCGTGCTTCATTGATGCGAATCCGCTTGACGGCGTTTTCAACGGCAGTCTGGATGGCAACCTGGGCCGCAACGCCGGCGTCCGCCCGATGACGATCTTCACTGACATGCGCGTTGCACGCACCTTCAGTTTCAACGAGCGCGTAAAGCTGGAAGGCCTGGTAGACATGTTCAATTTCATCAACCGCTTCAACGTTGCCGATGTGAATACGCTCTATACGGAGCCGGGTACGCCCACAGCAGCGTTTGATCCGCGCCAGTTCCAGTTTGGTTTACGCATTAGTTGGTAATGTCTACACATTCGCTTCGCTCACCCAGGACTAGAAGTCCTGGGCTGGGCCCGCGATTTGCACCCCACCGCGCCAAAACCGGGCGCGTCGGGGACCCCGGGATGCGCAAGCGAATCGCTAGACGCTGATACCGGTACTGGGTCAGTTTTTCAAACTGATCCATTACCCTTAAGTAACCTTAGGCCCCCGGCGCTTTCCGGGGCCTTTTTCTTTGCATTCGTGTGACAATGAGAGCTGCCCCTTTGTTTCCGGTAAGCCCTGGTTCTGAGAGAGTGAGTGCATGCTGCCGTTCGGCGGCCAGACTCGTCCAACAAGAGAGTTATGGTGAGGGGAAAACCTGCATTGCAATGGAGTTCTGAGTGAAGCGTTTCAGTATTGTTGTTCTCAGCGCTGGATTGATGCTATTCGTCGGTTGCGAAAGCAAAGACACAAAGAAATCGGCGCGGCCCGTCCCGCAGGCGCTGGCGCCAAGCATGCAGGGGCCGGCAGCAAGTCCTGCTGCTTCCGCCGCGCCAAAACAGCAAGCGCCAGCACCCGCACCAACGCAGCAGCCGGAAAAACCGGACCCGGTCCCGGGCATCATCGCCGAAGCGGAAAAGGCCTACCAAGCAGGCCAGGCGGACTACAAAGCCGGACATCTTGACGCCGCCAAACAGGACTTTAACCATGCCGTGGACATCCTGATGCAAGGCCCGGTTGACGTGAAGTCCGATGACCGGCTGCAGCAGGAGTTCGACAAGATCACCGAAGAAATCAACAAGCTTGAAATGGCCGCGTTCAAAGAGGGTGATGGTTTCGCGCAGCAGCAACCCGAGCCTGCCCCCATTGACGAAGCAAACCAGGTGACGTTTCCCGCCGATCCGAACGTGATCGCCAAAGCCGAAGCTGATCTGAAAAACACTCGCTCAGATCTGCCCTTGATGATCAATGACTATGTGGCCGGATATATCAATTATTTTTCCACCCACGGGCGAGGTGTATTTGAAGGCGCATGGACCCGCTCCGGCCGCTACCGGGAGATGATTCTTCGCATCTTCAAAGAGGAAGGCGTTCCGCAGGACTTGATTTACATGGCGCAGGCGGAATCCGGCTTCAAGCCGCTGGCGCTCTCCCGTGCACGAGCACGCGGCATGTGGCAGTTTATGGCCAGCCGCGGCGTGGGATATGGCCTCCGGCGGAGCTTTTGGGTCGATGATCGGCAGGACCCGGAAAAGGCAACGCGCGCCGCAGCCAGGCATTTGAAAGATCTCTACAACCAGTTTGGCGACTGGTACCTTGCCATGGCGGCATATAACTCCGGGCCGGGCAATGTGCAGCAGGCCGTCCGCCGCACGGGTTACGCGGATTTCTGGGAACTCTATAAGCGCAACGTGTTGCCGGCGGAAACCAAAAATTACGTTCCCATTATCCTGGCCATGACCATCATGTCCAAGAACCCGGCGCAATACGGTCTGGATGCAGTGCAACCCGATCAGCCTTTGAAATACGACGTGGTGAAGGTCGACTATCCGGTTGATCTGCGGCTGGTGGCTGAGTGCGTGGACGTGCCCCTTGAGCAACTGATCGATTTAAACCCCAGCCTGTTGCGCCGCACCACGCCCAAAGACCAACCGTTTGACCTTCGCCTGCCTGAGGGATCAAAAGCGATATTCGAGACCGCCATTGCGACCATTCCCGTAGAGAAGCGCGTGACGTGGCGATACTACAAAGTCCAGCCTGGAGATACGCTTGCCGCCGTTGCGCGCAAGTACCGCACCACGGAACGTGCCATTTCCCAAGCCAATGCCCTGCAAGGCGTGGAGCTCACCACCGAGGCCAAGCTGGTCATCCCGGTAAACGGTTCCGGCGTAAACGGCAAGATTGTCTATTCCCGATATCCTTCACGTTACAAGACACACACGGGCGATACGGTGCTCACCGTGGCTGAGGATTTCGGAGTGCCTCCGGAGCGTCTGCGACGCTGGAACGGATTGAAAGGAAACGATTTACGCCGAGGACGTATCCTGCTGGTCTATAAGCCTCTGGCGCCCGGGGAGCCTGACAAGGCACCCGCCGGGAGGCGGAAAAAGACCGCCCAAACAGCATCGAAGCCAAAATCCACAGCCGCTGCCGCACCGGCGGAGAAGCAGACTGCCACCGCCAAGAGCCAATGAAACTTGATTATTCGCGCTCCAGGTTGCACACTTGGTGCGTGAATGTTGACACGCAATTCATCTGACTTGGTATAATCCGCGCCTGTTTATTTTGCGCATTTGTGGTTCTGCTGGCGGCCTTAATTTTCTGGAGGAAACATGAGCTTTTACGATGAGACCCTCAAGGCGAGACATGAGGACGATATGGACGACGACTACGGCGATATCGGCGGCTACGGTAGCGGCTCAACCGAAGAGGATTATGAGGAAGAAGAGGAAGAGTCGATTGGCGCCGAAAGTGGCGGTGGTGGTGGTGCTGAGGAGTCAATGGGCGGAGAAGCTCCAGCCCCAGTGAGCGCTCCTGCTCCCGCGCGCAGCGGCGGCGGAAGCGGAGGCGGCAAAAAGAAGGCAGCCAAGAAAAAACCTGCCGCCAAGAAGAAGCCTGCAGCCAAGAAAAAGCCTGCCGGCAAGAAGAAAGCCGCCAAGAAGAGTGCGAAGAAGAAGGGCGGCAAAAAACGTCCGGCCAAGAAGGCGGCAAAGAAAAAAGGCGGCAAAAAGAAAGCTGCCAAGAAAAAAGGCCGTCGCTAAAATAGGTTTGGCTACGAGAAAGGCCGCGAAGAGTCGCGGCCTTTTTCTTTGTTCTTGTCGCTGCGCTCCAAACCGCTGGAGATTCTTCTGGACTTGAATTTTTTCTGCACCTGTTGCAGGTCGCTCGCCGCCAATCGGGGCTCGCGACACATTTCTCTGGATTACGGTCGCTGCGCTCCAAACCGCTGAAGATTCTTCTGGACTTGAATTTTTTCTGCACCTGTT
>JBGPZS010000132.1:0-9044 GCA_041493865.1 Terriglobia bacterium | reverse complement strand
TGACCGTACGGACGGACACTCATGTCTTCGGCATTTATTTTGAAGACAAGCGGGCGGCGATCGTCAGTTTTCAGCAGGGCAGCGGAAGCATGCAGGAGCGGGCCGAGCGCGAGATCATCCTGTGCGCCGGCGCCGTCGGCTCGCCACAGCTACTGATGCTTTCGGGCGTGGGACCGGCAAACCATCTGCACCAACACGATGTTCCAGTGGTCTGCGATCTGCCAGGGGTTGGCGGCAACCTGCAGGACCACCCTGCTACCGCGGTCGTCTACGAATGCACCCAGCCTGTCAGCCTTGCCAGCGCCGAAAAGTTCTCCAACCTGGTGCGCTATATGGTCTCAAAGAAGGGCCCTCTCACCTCCAACGTGGCCGAGTCCGGGGCTTTCATCAAGACATCCGCCGGTTGCCAGGTCCCGGACCTGCAATTTCACTTTGGCGTCGGCTATTTTGTTGAGCACGGATTTCGACAGATCAAAGGACACGCATTCACCTTCGGGGCAACGCTTCTGCATCCCTATAGCCGAGGTGAGATCAGGCTGCGCTCCAGCAATCCGCTGGACGCGCCTTTCATCCGCGCCAACTACCTTGCCGATTCCCGGGACATGGACGTAATGCTGGAAGGCGTGAAACTCTCCCGCACTCTCGCCGCGACCAAGGCGTTCTCCCGCTTTCGCGGTGCCGAACTGCATCCCGGGGCAGAGGCAAAAGATGATCGCGCCTTGCGAGCACACGTCGCCAGCTTTACTGAGACGCTTTATCACCCGGTCGGCACATGCAAGATGGGACAAGATGCGGCGGCGGTGGTTGATTCTGAACTGCGCGTTCACGGCGTGGAAGGCCTGCGCGTGGTGGATGCATCCATCATGCCGGCAATCGTCGGTGGAAACACCAATGCTCCGACCATCATGATCGCGGAGAAAGCCGCGGCGATGATCAAGGGCGGGGCCACGCCGCAACCGGCAGAATCTTACGCTGGAAGCCTGGCGTCGCGGTGAAGCACCGGCAACCAAGGAGCTTCTGACTTGCTTCCTTGTTCGTTACCGCGCTCGCCTGGCGGCGAGGGATTTGATGACCATGGCCTCCAACACTTTTTGGTCCACATCCGCGAGCTTCTTGATGTAGAGGCAGCCCTTGCCTCTCGTGTGCTTGCCTAGTTTTTCCAGGAGCGCCTCAGCCTCGCTTAACCCGTACAAAACTGTTGCTGCCTTGCGCGGTGAAAACGCGACGACCGGCATGTCGCCTTCGCGCCCGCTGTCGTATGTGTAGTGATAACTGCCAAAGCCTATGATTGACGCCCCCCACATCTTCGGCTTTTCGCCGGCCGCTTTTTGCATCAACTTGACGAGCGCCTTGGCGTCTGCGCGCCTGCTCTGGTCCGTGAGCGCATCAATAAACGCCGCCGCGCTTACTTTGGTGGGTTTGGTTTTGTTGTCCGCCATTTATCCTCCGTTATTTCCCCTGCAAAAACTCCGCCAACGCCTTGATGTACATATTCGGCTGGTCGACAAACGCCATGTGTCCGGACTGCGGCAGAATCACCAGCTTCGATCCCGCAATTTTTTCATGCATGGTGCGTGAGAGTGACGGATTGGATTCGTCATGGTCGCCGCAGATCACCAGCGTGGGCACGTGAATGCCGGAAAGCTTCTCCAGGTACTCCACTGATTTCAGATTGCCATCAATCACGAACTCTCCATCCGAGCCCCACATCTCGCGATACAGGTCCCAGGAGACCCCAGTGTTGCCGGCCGCGGGATCGTAATTCGCGTCAGGACGCCGCTGGTAGAGAAAGGGAAAGTAGCCATCGCCCCAGGCCAGTTTGGCATAGTCGTCAGGATAGCGTCCCTTTTCCCAGTCTTTGCCTTTGTTGAAGAGACCGGCTTTCTCCAGCGCCTCCAGCTTCGCCAGAGCTTCCGGCGGCATGCTGCGCTTTTCCTCGGCCAGCACTTTGTTCATCTCTGTGGTGCTGTAGAAAGTCCCGTTCAGGATCAGATGAGTGAGGTTCTGCTGATACTTGAAAGCGTAGGCTTGTGCAAGCACGCCGCCAAACGAATGTCCCATCAAGCTGATCTTTCCCAGGTGCAGCGCCTGGCGTACGTTCTCCACGTCTTCAACCATGTTTTCGACGGTGTATTGAGCGGTGTCTTCCAGCTTTTCTGAGCGGCCTGACCCCCGCTCGTCGATGAAGATGAGCTGGTTGTTTCGCGCCAGCGGCAGCAGGTAAGGCATCAGGTAATCGTGGGAGACGCCCGGCCCGCCGTGCACGATCATCAGCGGCGCGCCATATCCGATAGTCTGGTAGTAGATGAGTACGCCCCTGGCATCAACATACCCTTCTTCGATTCGGTAAACATTGGAAGATGCCGCTGAAGGGGAAGCAGCTTTAGGCTTCTTTGTCTGCGCGAGTGTTGCAATGGATGAGAGCATAACTAGCAGAGTGAAAATGGTCCGTTTCATGCCGAGCATTATAGTTGCTGGTGTCAACCACGGCAGATGACTGAAAACATTGGAAAAATAAGTGCATTTAGGTTCTTGTGAAAGGACTAAAATAATTGTATGAAACGGCTGGCTTCCATCGCGGTACTAGGAACGGCTGCTCTTCTTCTGCCTTCTTTACTCATTGCTCAACGCGGAATGTCTGGACGCGGCGGCGGCGGCGGTGGATTTCGTTCCTCCGGTGCCGGTGGATTTCGTTCGGCTGGTCCTGGCGGTTTTCGTTCCGCCGGCCCTGGCGGATTTAGATCAGGCCCCCCTGCCGGTTTTCGCTCCGGTCCCCCTAGTGGTTTTCGGACCGGCCCCCCTGGCGGTTTTCGAACCGTGGCTCCTGGTGGATTTCGTACCGTCGGTCCTGGCGGATTTAGACCGGGCGGTCCCGGCGTTCGCACATTTGCGCCGGGGCCACGGACGACCAATGGCTTTGTGCGATTTGGCTCGGCTGGGCGCCCGGTAGCGCGACCATTTGGGCCGGGCGGTCACGGTTTCAACAACGGATTTAACCACTTCCATCATAACCGGGTGTTCTTCAACAATTGTTTTGGATTTTCATGCGGCTCGCCTTTCTTCTTCGGAGGCGGATTCGGTTTCGGTTTTGGAGCGGGTGCATTTTTTGGATCGCCCTTCTTTGGATTGCCCTTCTATGGACCTCCCTATTATCCGTATTACCCCGGCGACTATTACGGGTACGGGCCCCAGCCCCAGTCGCAACCGGTTGTCGTAAGCACGGACAATGGCAACACCGTTCAACTTTCCGCCGACGTGCAGAGGCTTTCCGACGAAGTTGCGGATTTGCGTAACGAAGAAAGCCGCAGATACAGCGAGGACCGCGCAGCAGCCAGCTCAGGCGCATCGCTTTCGGCGAAAGAACCGGCTGTCACAGTCTTCATTTTTCGCGACGGCCGCCGCTTTTCTGCGCAGAGCTACGCTATCACCGGCCAGACGCTGTGGATCTTTGATGAACATGCGGCGCGAAAATTCCTGATCGCTGATCTGGATTTCGCGGCGACAGAACGGGCCAACGCAGCCAATGGCGTTGAATTCCGTGTTCCTGAGTCTCCGGTCAAACGCTGACGCAAGCACCTATGACACACGTGGCGAGTGCGGTATAGTACCCAGCAGCCAGCAACTCAGTTTTTTGGGAGCCGCGTCCATGGGCAATGCTTCGCGCAATTCTATTCACTTCATAGTGTTGCTGATAGCTCTTGCAGTTGTAGCATTCGCACAACAGACGGCGCCGCCCGCGAGCGGGACTGCAACCAACGCCCAGGCGACAGCGACTCAAGCTCCCGCAACGACCCAGATTCAGCCACCCCAAGCCCAGCCAGAAGGCAAGCCGGGTACCGCGGCGGTCCTCAAGGTGAAGACGCGGCTGGTGATTGTGGACGTAGTCGCGCTCGACCACAAGGGATTTCCGGTTGGCGATCTCAAGGCGGAAGACTTCACCTTGCAGGAAGAGGGCACTCCGCAGAAAATCAGCGTCTTTAGCTTTCAGCGGGGCGGCGTTCAACAGGACAGCCAGAGCCAGGAACAATCGGCGGCCCTGGTGCCTGTAGCGCTGCCTCCAAGTCGCATCACCAACATGCCGCGCTTCAAGACCAATAGCACTTTGAACGTGCTGTTACTTGACGTCATCAACGTGGCCAGCAACAACCAGAAATACACCCATGAGCAGATGCTCAAGTTTCTGGAGAAGCTCCCGGCCGGCCAGCCGTTTGCCGTCTATGCCCTGGGATCCAAACTGCGCATGTTGCAGGATTTTACCAGCGACCCAACCCTGCTGAAAGAGGCGGTCAAGAAAGCCAAAGACAACGCTTTGGGCGTGCGGGCTGAGACTTCGAATGCCGCCGACCTTCCACCCGGCTTGTTAGAGCAAATGCCGGACGCGATGCTGCAAACGATGCTTCGCTTTGGCCAGGACCTGGCCATCCACCAGATGGACGAACGCGTCAGCCTGACCCTGGAGCAGTTAGGCTCTCTTGCCCGCAATCTTGCCGGATATCCGGGGCGCAAGAACCTGATATGGCTTTCCGAGGCTTTTCCGGCCTACCTTGTTCCGTCAAATACGACCATCGGTGGCGGCGCGGTTTCCCTCACAATGCAGCCGATCATCAAGAGCTATCAAACCCAGATCGACCACGCTGCGGACCTGCTCTCCAATGCACAGGTGGCGGTTTACCCCGTGGACGCCGGCACACTTACAAATCGAGACGCGTATTCGTCGCTGGGCAACACAGACAGCAGCGGCAACTACCTGGGTCGGAGCGCGCGCGGAGCGACCAGGCAGGGGATGGGATCAGCGCAAGGTTCAGAGATCAGCCGTGCGTCCGAGAATTCCATCGACTCGCATGCCACCATGAGTTCGGTGGCCGACCAGACCGGCGGCAAGGCTTTCTACAACACAAATAACCTGGAGAAGGCGGTCCGCGAAAGCATGGAAGACGGCTCAACCTATTACACGCTTGGTTACTACCCTGAAAATAAAAATTGGGACGGCCGTTTTCGCAAGATCGCCGTCAAGGCAAGCCGCTCGGGAGTCAAGCTGCATTATCGTCAGGGATTCTTCGCGGTGGAGCCGAAAAATTATGCCAAACAAGACCCGAAGGTCCTGGCCGTCGACATAGGAAGTGCGCTTGACATCAACAATCCCATCTCCACTGCGCTACCGTTTCAGGCTGTTGTAATGCCTCCATCACCGGAAAACGGGAACAAGGTGCAGATTAACTTTGGAATCGATCCCCACGCAATCGGATTTGACCTGAGGGATGATGGACTGGAGCACGCTGCGGTCGATTGCGGCGTGAGGGTCTACTCGAAAATCGGGGAGCCCATACGCGTCCAGGGAAATACGTTTAATGCCGCGCTGACATCGGAGCAATACCAGAAAGTGATGAAGATGATCTTCCCCTGCAATCAAACGCTGGAACTCGCTCCGGGCGAGTACGTCCTGCGGCTTGCTGTGCGCGACAACACCACTGGCCTCTTCGGCACAGCGAACGGAAAGGCCACGGTGCCCGCCGTGGCGGCAAGCCAGGAAACTAAACCGGAAGGAAAAAAGCCGTAGCTTCGAGCGCTCCATTCCAGGCTTGGTGGCTCGCGCGGAATTGGCGCGCATGATATCCTCTGCGTTCAAGCTTTAACACGCCGAATGAGCCGCCTCTTCCTGGTCCGACACGGTCAAGCATCTTTCCTCGAGCGCAACTATGACAAGCTCTCTGCCAAGGGCGAAGAGCAAAGCCGTATTCTGGGCAGATACTGGACCGGGCTCAAGGTTTGTTTCGACCGGGTGTACTCCGGGCCACGCGTGCGGCAGAGAGAGACTGCCCGCATCGTTGGCGAGCAGTACAAGGCCGCCGGCCTTCCCTGGCCTGAACCCGCCGTGTTGGACTCGTTCGATGAGTTCCAGGCTGAGGCGGTCATGGAACGCAGTCTGCCGGAACTTGTAGAAACCGATTCCGATATCCGCAGGATGCACCAGGCGTTTCAGAACTCGCGCACGCGCCCGGAACAGTTCAAGACTTTTCAGCAGATCTTTGAGGTAGTAATTGGCCGTTGGGCGGACGGAAAGCTCCCCATTGAAGGAATCGAGCCGTGGGCGGATTTTAGCGTGCGGGTGCAGCGCGGCCTGGCCCAGCTTGCGGCGAATGGAAGCCGGGGGCAGCAAATCGCCATTTTCAGCTCCGGCGGGCCGGTGGGGGTGGCCATGCAGCGCGCGCTTGATCTCTCCACTGAGGCCACATTGAAGGCCGCGTGGATGGTGCGCAACTGCGCCTACAGCGAATTTCTCTTCTCCGCCGGAAGGTTTACCTTAAGCTCGTATAATGCTACTCCGCACTTCACTACGCCCGAGTTCCTGACGCATCGGTGAGTAAAGGGCGGTAAGAAAATGGCGAATCGATCCGCAAACGTTGAGCGGTATAAGGAACGCGCAGCAATGTCAGCCGAAGCCACAACGAATCTTCCTGTCGCTGATGCTTTGCAGGACAGCTCCAAGCCGGTCCGCGAAGGAGAAGAGCTGGATCTGGCCCGCCTGGAGCCGTATCTCCGCAGCCATTTACCCGATCTTGGCGGCACACTGGCCGTCAAACAGTTTCCCAGCGGCCATTCCAACCTGACGTATTCCATCTCACTGGGCGAGAAAGAAATGGTGCTGCGGCGTCCGCCCTTCGGCAGCAAAGTGAAGTCCGCGCATGATATGGGGCGCGAGTATCACGTGCTGGAAAAACTGCATGCCGCGTATCCCACGCCGCGGCCACTGCTTTACTGCACTGACGAATCGGTGCTGGGCGCCCCGTTTTACGTGATGGAGCGCGTGCGCGGAGTGATCCTGCGGCGTAATCTCCCGGCCGGCCTGGCGCTGGCGCCCGAAACCGCCCGCAAGCTGAGCGAATCATTCATCGACAACCTGGCTGCGTTGCACGGCCTGGACTACACGTCGCTTGGCCTGGGCGAGTTGGGTAAACCACAAGGCTACCTGGAGCGGCAGGTACGCGGCTGGATGGAGCGTTATCAGGGCTCTAAGACGCATGACCTGCCGGAAGTTGAGCCGCTCTCCGCATGGCTGCGCGAACACATGCCGCCACGCAGCGGAGCAACGCTGGTCCACAACGATTACAAGTATGACAACATGGTGCTTGACCCATCTGACATCACGCGCGTGAAGGCCGTGCTTGACTGGGAGATGTGCACGCTGGGCGATCCGCTGACCGACCTGGGCACAGCGCTGGCGTATTGGATCGACCCCGACGATCCTCCGGAGATGCAGATGGTACGCTGGGGGCCGACGATTGTCCCCGGAACGTTGCGCCGCGCCGAACTGGCACAACGCTACGCCGAGAAAACCGGCCGCGATCTCTCCGACATTGTTTTTTATTACGTGTTTGCCATGTTCAAGGTGGCGGTAATCATCCAGCAGATCTACTACCGCTATTTTCATGGCCTGACCAAGGACGAGCGCTTCGCGTCATTGGGCGAAGTCGCCCGGACGCTGATGAGTGTGGGATTGAACGCGAGCCGGCGAGTGAGGTTATAGTTCAAGCTTGCGGAACGCCCGGTCGATTACCTCAACTCTGGAGTGCTATCGGTAATATCGCGCTACCCACTCCGCAACGCAGCAGGGCTTTTCACCGCCTTCCACTTCGACCGTGGCGTTAAAAACTACCTCTACTCCGTCAGGTGGCACGTCCTTCAGCGACTGCAGAATGATGCGGGCGCGAATGTTCGATCCGGCGCGCACCGGCGAGACGAAACGCACGCGGTTCAGTCCATAGTTCACGCCCAGACGCACGCCTTGCCTGATCTGGAGCGCTTCATGCATGAAATGCGGCAGCAGAGAGAGCGTGAGGAAGCCGTGGGCGATCGGCGCCTTGAACGGTGATTCGCTGCGGGCACGCTCAACATCAACGTGGATCCATTGGTGGTCGAGCGTGGCGTCAGCGAACTGCTGGATCCGCTCCTGTGTGACGTTGAACCAGTCAGTCACGGCGATTTCCTGGCCGACCAGGTCTTTCAGAGAGTCCGGGGAATCGAGTATGCGTTGGGGCATTGATCCTCTGCGTGCAAACTAAAAGCTCACCACGGAGGCACGGAGAAATCAAAGCCTGGCTATCGATAGGAGCGCAGCACATTTATTTCCTGCATTGATTTCCGACGGCGATCCTAGCGGTGGGACTCTTTTGCAAGATTATTTTCTGCTGCTCTCCGTGTCTCCGTGCCTCCGTGGTGACTACTATTTCTTGGTCGCGAATTCCGGACGGATGCTCTCCGTCCCCGACCAGTATTTCTTGCGCAGTTCTTTCTTCAGGACCTTGCCGGTCCCGGTCCGCGGCAGAGTGTCAAGAAATTCCACCGAGCGCGGGCATTTGTAATGGGTCAGACGGCCGCGGCAGAACTCAAGCACTTCGTTTTCTGTCGTTGCAACTCCCGGCTTCATGACGACCAAAGCTTTTGGCACTTCACCCCAGCGATCATCGGGCACGGGAATCACGGCCACCTCATAGATGCCGGGATGGGCCAGCAGCGCCTTCTCGACTTCCAGAGAAGAAATATTTTCGCCGCCGCTCACGATGATGTCCTTCTGCCGGTCAACGATCAGGGCGTAGCCGTCTTCATCCATGGTGGCCATATCGCCGGTGTGGAACCAGCCGCCGCGCATCACCTCGGCCGTGGCCTCCGGCTGTTTCCAATAACCTTCCATCACACCGTCACTCCGGGCCACGATCTCACCGATGCTCTTGCCATCGCAGGGAACATCGTTGCCCTCGGCATCGACAACACGTATCTCCACGCCGGGGATCGCGTGGCCGGTGCATGCCTGCTTCTCATAGCTGGCCGGCCCCTGCCAGTCGACCCCGGCCTTCATGCGGGCCGTGGTCAGCACCGGTGCGGTTTCCGTAAGGCCGTAGCCGGAGAAGCAAGCGCAGCCGAGTTTTTCTTCCACCTCGCGCACCAGCGTCGGCGAAGAAGCAGCTCCGCCAATGTTCATACGCTCCAGGCTCTTCAAGTTGAATTTTGGTCGCTCCGGACAATTCACCAGAGCGGTCGCCATGGCC
>JBGPZS010000484.1:0-3487 GCA_041493865.1 Terriglobia bacterium | reverse complement strand
TTGCCCGTAGAGGTGCACCGGGATGATTGCCCTGGTCTTTGCCGTGATCAGACGCTCAATTCCCGCAGGATCAATGTTGAACGTATCGGGCTGAATGTCGGCGAAAACCGGTGTAGCGCCCAGCAGACTCACGGCATCCGCCGTAGCGATAAAACTGAAGGACGGCACGATCACTTCGTCGCCGGGACCGATGCCGCAAGCACGCAATCCCAGGATGAGCGCGTCCGTCCCCGAAGCAACGCCAACGGCATACTTGGCGCCGCAATAGACGGCAATCTCTTTTTCCAGCGCCTTTACTTCGGGACCGAGGATAAAATGCTGATTCTCAAGGACGGAATCAATAGCTGCCCGGACTTCATTCTTGATAGTGGCGTATTGCGCCTTCAAATCCAGAATAGGAACCGCCATGCGTGTTGCAACTGCTGTGCCCATAAAATCTATGTAGAGCCCTCTCTGATGATTTTGTACCCTGCACCCTGGACATATGCATTCTGGTCGCCAAATACAGCGATCTGCTTATCTGCATAACCCATTGGATTTAAAGGGTATTCTCTGGTTGGCTGTCAGCAGGGGCAGCAGCCCTGGGATCTTGTGAAAAAGCTTTCACTTTAGGGAAAGCGTGCAGGGGATCTAAGGAGCGTTTCATGAGAGACAGGCACATTTCTTGGAGCATGAAAAACTTTGCATACCCTACCCCGCCGGCGCATCCGAATGGCATTTGTTCAGGCTGTAATTCGTCAGCCGTTGGATTTAGTGGAGTCAATAGAATTAGACAGATACAGACCACAACCCGTGTCAGTGCCGTGAGAGGGTTTCATGGCAGTAAAAATGCACAATCCAGTTCGCTATGAATGCGACTAATACCTCATCGACCTTGAGCAGCTCCGATCTGCTCAAAACAAAAGTGGAAACGCGCACCGCCAAAATTGGGATCATTGGTATGGGCTACGTCGGCCTGCCTCTGGCTCTGCTGTTTAGCGAGCAGAAGTTCCGTGTTACCGGCTTTGATATTGATCCGGTCAAGGTGGAGACGTTAACCCGCGGTGGATCTTATATCGTCCGCATACCCGAAACGGAGATCCAGTCGGCAATCGCGAACGGCTTTCAATCCACCAGCGATTTTGCCGGTATCGCGGACATGGATGTGGTCATGATCTGCGTGCCGACTCCTTTGACCGATCACCACGAGCCGGACCTCAGCTATATTGTCGCCACCGCAAACAATATTGCTCCGCACCTTCGTGCAGGGCAGTTGATCGTGCTGGAGAGCACAACTTATCCCGGGACCACCGAAGAGCTCCTGGTGCCAATCCTGGAGAAGAACCCGAAAGGCCTGAAAGCAGCCCGCAACGGCGTGGCCTCCGACGGTGAGTTTTATGTGGTCTTCTCTCCCGAACGTGAAGATCCAGGGAATGACACGGTGGCTCGCCGCGACATCCCCAAGGTGATTGGCGGACTGAATCCCACGGCCACGGAACTTGGCAGCGCCGTCTACAGCAGCATTTTCAACCGGACCGTACCCGTCACCGCTCCTGCCGTGGCGGAGATGACAAAGCTGCTGGAGAACATCTATCGTTGCGTGAACATTGCTCTGGTCAATGAACTCAAGATGCTTTGCCTGCGCATGGGAATCGATATCTTTGAGGTCATTCAAGCCGCTGCGACCAAGCCGTTTGGTTTTCATCCGTTTTATCCCGGGCCTGGCATCGGCGGCCATTGTATTCCTTTGGATCCGTTCTATCTCTCGTGGAAGGCGAAGGAATACGACTTCCACACGCGGTTCATCGAACTGGCGGGCGAAATCAACCTCGGCATGCCATACCATGTGGTGCGCTCAGCAGCCGCGGCATTGAACCGCCAGAAGAAAACGCTGAACGGCGCCAAGGTTTTGGTGCTTGGAGTCGCTTACAAGAAAGACATCGACGATCTGCGCGAGTCTCCGTCGCTGACCGTCATAGAACTGCTGCAGCAGGAAGGCGCGCAGGTACTCTACAACGATCCTTATTTCGCGTTTGTCGGCCGGGGACGAAAGTATGATCTGCAGATGCCCAATACGCCGCTGGAGAACCTGGGGCAATATGACTGCGTGATGATTGTCACCGACCATTCCGACTATGACTACGCGGCCATCGTCCGGGAATCGCAACTGGTGATCGACACTCGCAATGCCACTCGCGGCATCCAATCGGAGAAGATCGTCCGCTGTTAAGTTTTCACGGCACGCGAAACTGCGGCCCTGAAAAAACCCGCCGGCCAGCCCGCGCAACCACGCGATACTGGCCGGCATTTTATTTCTTCGTCAATGCTTGCCGATTACGCTCGGCTACGCCGTGATCGCCTCTGAGAGCGAGCACTTCCCGGAAAAATCGAAACTATTGACTTCGACCGCCACGCCAAACAGTCCTCCGGGCAGGTCGCCTTCCGCGCGCAACACAGTTCCTTTACACCCAACCAGGAAGGGCTCCGCGGTCAGCGTCAGATTCTCCGGGAGCACAAGAACGCACTCGACTTCCTGCCCCGGTTCGAGCTGCGCCGCGGTGCAGAAGAAAATCCCCCGGGCGCTGACGTTGCTCGTTTTTCCAAAGCAGGTAGCGGGGGATTCCGCTGCTTTGATCTGCAGCATGACTTCAAGCGGTAGGCGTGACAGCTTGCGCCTCTCTGGATTGATGAGCATTTGTCGTTCTCAACTTGGAGCTGCCAAAAGCGTGGAACCGATTGGGAAATGTACTTTAACTAACCGCCCTTAGTGCACGACACATGCCATTTATTGAGAATACCATCCTGAACCATTTCAGCGGTTTACCGCCTATCGCCCCTCATCCAGGGTAGCTGCATTGCAACCCTTTTCGCATTGTGCCAGTTCCTGGCCGAAAACAGGCTTTTAGAATGGCGAGAAAACCCCCGCGCCAGATATTGCGTCCCAGACCAAAGCTCCATTGCGTCCGCAGATACCTGGGGGCCGCTTGATACTTCTGTAACTTTCACCGGGCGAATTGCTGCGGCTATGATCAGCATATGGCAACACAGGCGCGCGTACGGTCGGGCCAAGCAGGCGGCAAACCCTCGGAAGAACGAGCCGTATTCCGGCGCTGGCAGCGGTACCGGCTGAATCTGCCGATCCGTCTCATCTTTACGCACGAAGGAACCACCAAAATCATGGCCGGCCGCGGAAATGACATGAGCGAGGGAGGCGTCCTGGTCTTTGCCGGAATGGAACTCAAGACCGGTGATGAGGTTGCCATTGAATTCACTCCTCCGTTTGCCAGTGGTCCGGTCCGCGCCCGCGGGCTGGTGCGCCATCGCCGAGGCTATAACTACGGCATTGAATTCCTGCTGGATTCCGACACCGCCAAAGAGCAGACGGAAAAGTTTCGCGGTCTGCTGCGCCTTGCCGCCGGCAACGCCACCGAATAGCCCTCACACCAGCCAAGCGATTCCATCACCGCTTTTTATTTTTGCATCGCTGCGCGAAAGGGCGATCAACGTT
>JBGPZS010000498.1:0-3300 GCA_041493865.1 Terriglobia bacterium | reverse complement strand
GCGGTTTATCTCACTTTCGGCGTAACACCGGCCGCTGCCGATAACTCCTACTGGGGCGCCAACTACTTTCCCAACGTGCCGCTCATCACGCAGGACGGCAAGACCCTGCATTTCTATGACGATATGCTCCGCGGCAAAATCGTCCTCATCAATTTCATCTATACCGAGTGCGGCGATGTCTGCCCGCTCGAAACCGCAAAGCTCGCCCAGGTTTACAAACTGCTCGGCGATCGCATGGGCAAAGATATTTTCTTCTACTCCATCAGCGTCGATCCCAAGCGTGATACACCGGCAGTTCTTAAGGCCTACGCAAAAAAATTTCACACCGGCCCTGGATGGATCTTCCTGACCGGCAAACGAGAAGACATTGACGTGGTTCGCAAGAAAATCGGAATGGCCGTACGCCTGGACGAAGACCCTCTCACCGGACATACCACCAGCTTGACGTTAGGCAATGAACCCCAGGGACAGTGGATGCAAGACAGCTCGTTTGACGATCCTCAGTTCATCGCCACCATGATCGGCAACTGGCTCACACCCGGCTATCGCAGCGCCACGAACAGCTACGAAAACGTCCCCAAACTTACCGAAGAAACCGCCGGCGCCGGTCCTTCCATGTTCCGCACGCGTTGCGCCGCCTGCCATACCATCGGCGGAGGCGACGGCGTGGGGCCTGATCTGCTCGGCGTGAACCAGGCGCGCGGACGCGATTGGCTCACCCGCTACCTCATTGCGCCGGACAAGATGCTGGCTGACAAGGACCCAGTGGCCGTCGCGTTGTTCAATAAATACAACAAGGTCAAGATGCCGAACCTGCATCTGCCGCCGGCTGATATCAAGATGTTGCTTGAATTTATTGAAGCTCAGACGGCTGCAGCACAAAACCAGGCCGCTGTGGAAACACCGAAAGCACAATCAGATTCCACCAGGACCAGCCAGGGACCCGGCAGATAATATTTCTGTTTCTTGCGCTGTGAGTGGACCGCCCGGCACAACATGTGTTGGGCGTTTTTTCATTTGGAAAGAACTCTCCAGATAAAATTTGGCGACCGGGGTTTTAGCTTTGCTCTGACGGCGTTATAAATTTCCCGCAAATCGTGGAATTCATCAGGGAATTGAATGGCAGTATTAGTTTCATCTGCCCATCGGCGAAATGCTTTCAAAGCCTCTTCCATCTCAGGCTGGCTGCTTATTCTATTTACTTCAAAAAGCCTCGCATCTTTAGGTGAAGGACCACTTATCCTTACGCGAAACCCATTTTTATCCCAGCCGTAGCATTCTTCGGATTTATTGCTGAATTTTTTTGCCAGCTGAGTGACTGAATCGTATTTCACCAAAACGTTTTTGCTGCCGTTCAGAAATATCGGAAATGAGGCCGAATTGTAATGAAGAAGCGTCCAATCGTGCGTTTTGTACGGTCGGACCTTGTGGGCATTCGCCAACTGAATATCCAGCTCAGCCCATAGGCAGTTGATTCTAGGACTGACTTGCTGGGTGAAGTAAATATATTCCTCTCTTGAATCGCCCTCACGGAAGATAGCGACCTCAATTGGTCCTTCACTGGCAATAAACTGCTTAACAATCTGCGCAACGTTCTCATGACCATGAGAATTAAGTTGGGTTTGTAGTCCAAATAGCCAGACCCAACGATATTCCTCACTCTGGTCTATTTCCTCCAAATCCTCAACCAGATCCTGCACATTTTCTTTAGTTAATTGAGTTAGAGTTCGCACAGTCGGTAGTTTGGTCTGATCAGGCATCGGGGCTGTATCTCTCTCACTGCTCCAATACCAGTGAAGTCCGCACCCTGAAATTCGCTGGATTAAGCTTTCAGTCGATGTCTGGAAAGCCTCTTCCATCAGAATTCTTCCGACCAGGCACCACGGCCCTTGATCGCGGGAGAAAAGGTCGAACTTAGGATTACCGTAGCTCATGGAAATTACGAGGAGCTCCTACAATAGCGCACTCAGTCTCTCCTGTTACAATTTTTCCTCATGTTCACGCGCCCCCCTGGCTTCACCTACAAAACCGATGAGCTCCACTGCGACGGCGTCCCCGTCGGCAAGCTGGCCAAAAAGTTTGGCACGCCGTTGTACGTCTATTCCGCCACCGCCATCCGCGAGCGCTATCGCATCTTTGAACGTGCCTTCCACCACGTCCGGCATACGCTCTGCTACTCCGTCAAAGCAAATTCCAACCTGAGCATTCTCCGCCTGCTGGCCGGGATGGGAGCGGGCTTTGATGTTGTCTCCGGCGGCGAGTTGGAGCGCGTGCGCCGGGCGCAGAAGAAAGCGCTCCGGAAAGTTGTATTTTCCGGCGTCGGCAAGACCGCCGATGAGCTGAAGCTGGCCCTGCGCAACGGCATTCTGCTCTTCAATGTGGAAAGCGAAGGCGAGCTTGAGCTGCTGGCCGCATGTGCCGCTGAGCTGCGCAAGACCGCGAACATTGCCCTGCGCGTGAATCCTGATGTCCCCGCCGAAACGCATCCTTACATTTCTACCGGCCTGCGCGAGCACAAATTCGGCGTCCCCATCGGCAGCGCGCGCGATCTCTGCCGCCGGGCCGGGGAGCATAAATTCCTGCGTGTGGCCGGTGTAAGCCTGCACATCGGGTCACAAATTGGTGACGTGGCCCCTTTTCATCTGGCCATGGAGCGCGCGGTCGACCTGGCGCTGCAGCTCCTTTCCGACGGGCATAAGATCCACTTCATCGACGCCGGCGGCGGTCTCGGCATCACATACAATAGCGCTGCCCCTGTCGACTTTACCGAGCTCGCCCATCGTTACGAGGAAGCCATAACGGAGCCACTACTCAGGATGAAGAAACCGGTCCCTCATCTGCTGCTGGAACCGGGCCGCTCCATCATCGCCCCCGCGGGAGCGCTGGTCACGCGTGTGCTCTACCTGAAGCGTAACGGCAACAAACGGTTTACCATTGTCGACGCGGCCATGAACGACCTGATTCGACCATCGCTCTACCAGGCGCGGCATGAGATTACACCCGTGACGCTTACGAAAGGCCGCGCTGAGCGCGTACAATCCGATGTTGCCGGGCCCGTCTGCGAAAGCGGCGACTTCCTGGCGCGAGACGCCATGCTGCCCGCGCTTACGCCCGGCGAACACCTCTGTGTCTTTGACGCCGGCGCATACGGCATGTCGCTGGCATCGAACTATAACTCCCGCGCGCGCGCGGCGGAGGTCCTGGTGGATGGCAAACGCGCACGCCTGATTCGCCGCCGTGAGACCATGAAAGACTTACTGCAACAGGAGGCCGCCTGCTTATGACCGATCTCAAGGCCCT
>JBGPZS010000138.1:0-8892 GCA_041493865.1 Terriglobia bacterium | reverse complement strand
GGAAACAGGCGCAGCTCCTTGATTTTAGCCAGCTCGGTGATCACATCTTCGGTTATGCCCTCGCGAATGTACTCGTCCTCCTTGTCCCCGCTCAGGTTCTCGACATAGAGCACCGCTACGGATTTTCCCGGGGGCAGGTCCGGGGCTGCGTGGTCGCCCGCCGTTGGTGAGGATACGCGGCACGTTATAGGCGCGACAAAACGATATCCCACCCGCGGCACCGTCTCAATGTAGGGCTCACCCGTTGCGCGTTCACCCAGCGCTTTGCGTAACAAGGAGATGTTCTTGTTGAGATTATTCTCTTCCACCAGAGTGTCAGGCCAGATCTGGCGCAACAGGTCCTCCTTGGTGACCAGGCGTCCCGCCTGCTCCAACAGGGTGCAAAGCGTTTCGAATGCTTTGAGTTGGAGCGGGATTTCAACGCCGTGGCGCAGGAGGCGGTGCTCTACGGCATCCAGTTGGAAGGGGCCGAACTGATAGACATCAGAGATTCTGGGCATAGCTGCTCACAAAAAAGTAACAAAAAAGCAATCGCGCTCGAAGGACTCCCGGCAACGTTGTCATGCCTAATGCATATGTGGAGGTCGGTTGCACTTGCATTAGGTGCGATTTCCAGCCTCCGCGTTTCAAATAAATTCAAGAAAATTTAAGCAGGAGAAATCAGCAGTGGAAAATTTACTTCCGGACCGGGACATACGGGAACCAAACTCCTCCGCTTTGCTTGCTGTTTACTGGGTTCTGCGGCGCCAGCCCTGGAAAACATTCGCGATCAGGACGTGGGATACGATGAAACGTTACTTGCTGGCGGCTTTGCTTGCAGCCTTACTGCTGCCGGCGGCGGCGCAGGCGCGCACCTATGACGTGTTTACCGCTGACGTGCCGTTCAAATTTCATGTCGGAAATCGGACCTTTCGTCCCGGCCATTATCAATTTATCTTTGTAGGTACCGGCTTGCTGGCACTGCGTGATGCGCACGCCCGCGTTGTAGCCTCGCTCGTTACCCGGTCCGTCGAAACCAGCACGCCTTCACCTGCTTCCAAACTGGTTTTCAAGAAACATGCCGAGCTTGCTCAGATTTTGATAGAAAACCGTTCCCAGGTCGTGGAGGTTCTGGGGGAAGAGCTCGCGATACGCCAGCCTGCTTCTCCATCTCCCGCACTCCCACGGGATGTTGACTCTCTGTTCGACCGACGCTCGGCGCCAGGGCTAAAGCAGTGATCGATCGCCATTTGCGGGCCGCCGGGCAAGCGGCCTGCAACAAAACCGCGTAGCGGATGCAGTCGACAGCTTTTCCGCCCTGCCAGATTGCGTCCTGCAAAGCAAATTTAGATCCTACAGTGACCGTCTGATGTAGCTGCGCCTGACGACGGCCCGCGCGGTAGTTTCTGATAAACACCGCAGCCCCGGGGAGTCCTTCCGACGCTGCTAACGGTTGCCGATGGCTCGTTGCTGATGGTGTCGCGCGCTAGGGATGGCCTACCACCACAATCGATTGCGGCCCTGAGCCGGCCGGCGCAGCCGCGATAAACACGGTAGTGAAGTTGCTGCCGTTGATGTTCGCGATAAACGCAGACACGTTGCTCGATCCGTTATTGGCCACGTAAAGAAACTTGCCTAGCGGGTCCACGGCCAGGTCCACGGGCCCGGTGGAATCGCTCACCACCTGGCCGGCAAAGCCAATTGTGCCGTCAGGAGCAACGCTGTTCGCGGTGAAGTTGTTGGAGCCCGTATTGGCAATGTAGAACGGTGGTATGGAAGAGTTTAACGGCGAGTTGTAGGCGATCGCGCTCGGCGTCAATGGCCCGGTGCCTACGGTCGTTGTGATATTGGAGAGCGCTCCCGTGGTCGTGTTGATGGTGAAGGTGCGGAAATTGTTGATGCTGCCGCCGTCGGTGGCAATCAGTATGTCGGTGGAAGGCGAAGCCTTTACCGCCAGCATCGTCCCCGAGCCGGTGTCGAATCCCGAGAGGACCAGGCGAGTGAGCGTGCCGTCCGTGGCGATGGCAAACGTATTCACGCCTCCGCCGCCCGTCACCACATAGAGAAATTGTCCGGTGCGGTCGATGGTCAGGCCGCGCGCCACGGTGTCGGTCGTGGTGGTGGAGACCGCGGTCAAGCATCCCGTCGTTGCGTTGATGGAGAAGCCGGAAACGCTTCCGCCCTGGTTTGACGTGTAGAGAAATCCGCCCCCAGGAGTGATGGCAATCTTCAACGGCTGCACGCCGGTGGTGGCCGTTGGAGTGCAAGCGAGCGGCGTGAGGCTTCCCGTGGTGGGACTGATGGAGAAGACGGTCACCACCGCGTTCTGGAATGACGAAACATAAAGGAACTTGTTGTTGGGCGTGGCCGCGATCCCAAAGGGCTGTCCCGCACTGGTGAACGGCGATCCGCTCACCGGCGTGAGCGCGCCGGTAGCGTCATTCATGAACCCTGAGATGCTGTTGCCGCCGGAGTTTGCGGTATAGACAAAAGCATTGCCGGGGCCCGGCGTTGGTGTTGGCGGCGGCGTGAGACGGCCCGGACTGCAACCGGCCATGAACGTGATGAAGCAGGAAAAAATTGCGCCGCGAAGAAAGTTCATCGAAAAGGCCTTCATGATACTTCTCCATCCGGAACGGGCCGGGTACAACCTTGTACAAACCGCAACTTTGACGCCACGCTGCCTGGCCACCAGACAGCCAGGCGTTCCAGCCCATATTATCGCAAGGCCGGGTACACTTACATTGTCCTAATCTATGGGGAAACTACGAAGGAACTACTTCTTCACAAGCACCGGCCAGAAGATTGGGCTTCTGGTTGCATAGCACGGCTGTCTGCAAGTTGCGATTTCTTCAAGCTACTCAATTACCAATTTACCAATTCCCTTCATTCCCCGCGCAACGCTTCCACCGGGTCCACGGTCGCTGCCCGCCGAGACGGCAGATAGCTGGCCAGTATCGCTGTGGCCGCCAGCCCAATGGATACCGCGCTGTACGTGGCCAGATCCACCGGCTTCACTCCAAAGAGCAGGGAAGAAAGGAAGCGCATGAAGAAGAAGGCCACCACCAGTCCGACCACCACGCC
The DNA here is from genome assembly GCA_041493865.1 of Terriglobia bacterium. Classification (GTDB taxonomy): domain Bacteria; phylum Acidobacteriota; class Terriglobia; order Terriglobales; family Acidobacteriaceae; genus Angelobacter. Next base: position 5,829 of record JBGPZS010000138.1, on the reverse strand, counting down.
AATTCCCGTGAGCACCAGCCCATGACGGACGAACATGGATGTCAGCTCCTGGCGTTGCGCGCCCAGCGCCATGCGTATGCCGATCTCGCGCGTCCGCTGCGAGACGGAGTAGGCGATCACGCCATAGATGCCCACGGTCCCCAGCAGCAGCGCCATCGCTCCGGCCACGCCCAGCATCAGCAGCGTGAAAGAAGTCCGCGCCATCGAGGTGCGGTAGTAATACTCCGCCGTGTGCACATCGGCCAGGGGGAGATTCGGGTCAACTGACCACACCGCCTGCCGCACTTCTTTCATCAGGCTTTCGCTCCCGGCGCGCGGCGTGCGCAGAGCAAATGCCAGATCGCGGTTTACGCGCAGCCCTTCACCTTCAAATCTGGCCATCACGATCGGCCAATACGCGGACTTCGCTGCTTCTTGATTCACGCCATCGTCGTAAACGTCGGTCACCACGCCGATGATCTCCCGCCAATCGTCCGTGTTGCCCACGCGTACCCGCTTGCCCACGGCGGCGGCCGGCGTGTGCCACAGCTCGCGCGCCAGATTTTCTGAAATCAGGGCCACCGGCGTTTTGTTATAGATGTCCGTCCAGGTCAAGTCGCGCCCGGCCACCAGCGGCGTGCCCATCGTCTGCAGGAATCCGGGCGAGATGAACTTGAACCGGCGTAGCGCGCCTATCTCTCCCGGCCTGTAGGTTTTGTCTTCGGCAAAAACGGGATCGTAGCTGTTGCCTCCGTCCAGGGGAATGCTGGTCGAGAGCCCTACCGACCCGACGCTTGGGACCGCCGCCACCTTGCGCAGAATCTCCTCGAACCTCCGCGTCACGTTCTCGTCATCGGCAATCTCAGCTTTAGGGATCGACAAAACGAAGGTCTGGATCTCCGCCGGCGCGTTGAATCCTGGTTGCACCCGTGTGAGCGCGACAAATGTCCGTGCCATCAGTCCGGAGCAGATCAGCAGCACCAGCGCCAGTGCCACTTGCACTATCACCAGCACGCTGCGCGTGCGATGTTGTTCACGGCTCTGGCTGGCGCCGCGCGCGCCTTCGCGCAAGCCGGCCGCTAGACGCGCGCCGGCATACTTGAAGATTGGAATGCACCCGAAAAGCAAACTGGCCAGCAGCGCCACGCCGAGAGTGAACACCAACACCGTCCCGTCGATGCCAATCTCATTGACGCGCGGCAAGCCTCTAGGCGCCACCGCCACCAGCAGGCGCAACGCGCCATAGGCCAGGCCGAGCCCCAGCAGACTTCCCACCAACCCCAGGACAACGCTTTCAAACAGCAGTTCGGATGCAATGCGGCTCCAGCCCGCGCCCAGCGCCGCGCGGATCGCCAGCTCCTGGCGGCGGCCTTCCACACGCACCAGCACCAGGTTGGCCACGTTGGCGCATGCAATCAGCAGCACCAGCCCAATTGACGCCATCAGCACCCAGAGCAGCTTGCCGACGTCGCCCACCACTCTGTCCTTCAAGGGAGTAATGTTCGGCGCAAAGTGAGCGTCATCAAACATCTTCAGGCTGAAGCCTGGAGGCGGGGCGAAACTTCGGCCCACGATAGGGATCAGGCGCGCCACGTCCGTGCTGGCCTGGTCGATGGTCACGCCCGGTTTGAGCCTGGCCACCGCGAAATAACTGAAGTTGCCGAGGAAAATCTTGTTGCGGTCAAATTGAAAGGGAATGAGCAGCGCAGGATCTTCCTGGTCCATGAAATGAAAATTTGCGGGCATCACGCCGATGATCTGTCGCGTCTTGCCATTCACCTTCAGCGCCTGCCCCACGATCCCGCGGTCGCCGCCGAACTTGCGCTGCCAATAGCCGTACATCAGCATCACCGTGTCCGGACTGCCCTGCGTATCGTCCTGCCGCGTGAACCCGCGCCCCAGCATGGGTGGTATGCCCAGGATTGAAATCACGCCGTCGGTCACGCGTTGCGCCCGTACCTGCTCAGGCTCGGCCACGCCGGTCACGCTGACGGAATCGCCCGTCATCATGCCGATGTCCTGGAAGCTCTGGTTCTGTTCGCGATAGATGAAATAGTTTGAAGGCGCGCCTGGCAGCTCTTTGATGTTGATTCCTGGCGCGGCGTGTGCAACGCCCACCAGTTCCGCCGAGCGTGGATACGCCAGTGGCTTGAGCAGGATGCCCTCAAGCACGCTGAAGACCACCGTGTTGGCGCCAACTCCGGCCGCCAGGGTGATCAGCGTGACGATGGTGAACATCGGCGTGCGGCTTAACCGCCGTATTACCTGCCTGAGCTGCGTTCTGAAGTAGTCCATGGGCGATTGCTCCTCCGTCAAGCCCCCACGCACACGGGCACACGTATATGACGGCTTGATGGTCCCTTTTGTTAATACGTCAGGGCGCAAAAAGAAGTTGCAGGAATTTCTAAGGCCGCAGGATCGCGGACCAGGAAATTACTTGAATACCACAAAGCCGCCCCTGGGTACGGTGATGTTCACGGCTTTTCCGTTACGGGCTTCGACCGTGACCGCCATGCCGGCTTGCTTCGCGTTGGACGAATACAGGCAGGACAGCTTCGCGCCCGCCTGATGCAGCGGGTCGTCGATCGTGACCCAGGCCGAACGGTCATTGTCCGGATCGGTATTGATCGCGCACAGCAGTTCCTGGTCGACGAAGATGCGGGACCAGGCCACCACCGAGCGGAGCTGCCCGCCCATCATCTCCGGCAAACCAAAATGGACGCCATCGCCGGAGATGGGACGCAAGAACTGGCGCCCGCGGCGCAACGCCGTCTGTTTCGCGCGCAGTACCAGAATTTTGCTCAGTTCCTGGCAGGCCGGATGCCGCTCATTGAAGAAGTGGCGGTTGCGCGTGCGAAAGGCGCCGAACGACCCGCCGAACATGGATTCGCGGATAAACCGGTCGCAGCCGTCGCCACTTCCCTGGCCGTCAAAGGCTTGTTCCGTGCCGTAGTAGATACAGGGAATGCCCATGGTGGCGGCGTTGAGGCCGAGCATGGCGATCAGCAGATCGTTGCCGCGCTCAGCGGCGCAGAAGCGACCTTTGCTGTTGCCTTTGCGGACCTGGTCGTGATCGTCAGTCATGGTAACAACCTTGTCGCGGAACCATAGATGCGAGTCGGCCCGTACCTGCAGCGAGTTGCGGAAAAGGTCGAAGTAGTCGGCCGGATTGCGGAACCCTTTTGTCAGGTACTCAAGCTTGTCCTGCACGTCACTGATGCCCAGCACGGCGTCCACGCCGGTGACCTCGCGGGTATTGTAGGCGCGCTCCCGTCCGCCGGTGACCTCGGCGATGAGATAGAAATTTTCCTTGCCCAGCGATTCGGCAAACTCATGCATCATCCCGGCGAAGAAACGCGTGGCGCCCGGGTCCATGTGCTTGACCGTGTCAATGCGGAAGCCGTCAAGATCGGCAAAAGCGATCCAGAACCTATAGACCTGGCACAGGCGCTGCAACGTGGGTGAAACAATATACTGGTCGATCTGGTCCTCACCGTTGGCCATGATGCGCGTTCCATGGTGCAGGTCTTTAAGGCTGAAAAAGTCGCCATCAAGGAACTCGGGAAAAAAATCAAAATTGTTGATGTGGCCGTGCTGGGTGAAGTTCGATGGGTCCTGGAACTCCGCGGGCCATACGGCGGCGTCGGGAAAGGCCGCTGGATTGGCAACCGTATCGATGGCGGCGAATGGGAGCGAGGGCGCGCCCGAGGGGTCTCTGAATCCCTTCACGCGGTAGGCGTTGCCGTCCCACCGCGGGTCCTTGAATCGGTTTCCGTGGCCATCGTCAACCTCGTAGCGGTCAGGATCGTAAACAAAAACCTGGCCGGTATGGTTGAGGATGATGTCCAGCACTACGCGAATGCCGTTCTCATGCGCGTTTTTCACCATCTCGCGCAGATCGTCCCGCGTTCCGAAATGCGGATCGACGTCAAGAAAGTTCTGAATGCCATAACCGTGGTAGCTGTTGTCCGCGTTCACCTGCTTGAAAACGGGGCTGAGCCAGATGGCGGTAACGCCCAGCCGGCGCAGGTATCCCAACTTTGAGGTCAGGCCGCGCAGGTTGCCGCCAACAAAGCCTCCGCCCGCGTCTCTCCAAGCTTGGGCATCAGTTTTGTTCCTGACTGCGTTGCCGTCGTCCGCGGCGGTGAACATGGGAGTGCTGCCAGAAGCCACCGGATTTCCGTTGCGGTCGAGGAACCCGTTCTCCTGGCCATCGGAAAACCGGTCGACCAGCATGAAGTACAACACTTCGTCTTCCCAATGCGCGGGGGAAGGGAAATAGGGCGCGTCACGGCCGGCGATGATCTGGTTTAGATCGAGATTGCTGATGCGCTGCAAATCCATGAAAGCGCCTCATATGTTTAGTGACCCGGGGCTCCGATTGCGTTTCACGGAATCCGACCTTAGTACGGAGAGAGTAAGACGATGCCGGATTTTGCAGGCTGGCAGAACAGCACAAGCGGAACGCTAAAGGCCGGCGGCCCTCTTTTTTCTCACACCTCTCCAATAGAGGACCAGTCCCGCTCCGATGAACCCCGTCGTGCACGCAACCAGCTTGGCTTCGAAAAGGACTTTGTTCTCGCCTCCGGGAGGGATGGCCGCCACCACCATCGAGCCCAGTGTAATCAGGAACGCGAATGATCCTGCGATCCATATCCCGGCCTTGCCGCCGGGAACCAGTACCGCCTTGCCGCCGGCTTCGCGGTCCGGACGACGCGCCAGCTTGATTGCTGCCGCGTACATGTAGAGGAAAGGGATGAAATATAAAATCACCGACATCGAAACCAGAAATTGATATGCGCCAATGACCGTGGCATTGATCTGGGAAAGCACAAGGATCACGGCCGAGATTCCTGCCTGAATCAATATGGAAATGTGCGGTGTTTTCCATCGCGGATGAATCTTGCCGAAGTACGCCGGCAGGTAATGATCAATCCCGGCCACGAACGGCACTCGCGCAACGCCTGCCACCGTGGCGCCCACGCCGCCGGCATTGCCCACTGTGACCAGCAAGGCTGCGAGCATGCCAAACCAGGCAATCCCCAGCGCCGCCGAGCCAAAGGAAATGCCGCCGAAGACGCCGTTGCGAGGGTCAATCTGGTCGGCCGGCAGAAGCCATAAAAGCGCCATCGTACCCAAAATGTAAATCAAGGCAATCAACCCGGTGGACGCATAGATCGCGCGGGGAAACGTTTTCTGCGGTTCGCGTATCTCTTCGCTCATGGCGCACACCAGTTCCATGCCGGTAAAAGCGAAGGCGATGTTCGACCAGAAGTTGACCGTGTCCCAGTTCCACACGGGCAAAGATGACTTCCAGGAGAACTGGGTCGCGCTACCGCGATGCATTGCCAGGTACACTCCTATCCCAACCAGCATCAGCAATGGCACATAGGTGGAAACGCCGCCGGCGTTTTGCAGCCATTTGCCGATGTCGAGCCCGACGATATTGAAGATCACCGCAATCGCCAGCAGCCCCAGAGACGCCCACAGCAAATACCTTGGGCTCCCTGCCAGCCAGGCGAATCTCGGCCCGCCGATGTATACAGACATGGCCACGCTCGCCGTCAGCAGTCCGGGAAAATAAAAGAACGTATAGATCCAGTACGCCCATCCCGCCACAAAGCCGTGAAAATCGCCAAACGCCTCTTTGCTCCATACGTACAGCCCGCCTTCAGCGGGATAGCGCGTGGAAAGCTCAATGATGATCAGCGCGGTAGGCAGAAAGAAGAAGACCGCGGCCAGCATCCACAGGCTGATGGAAGATGAGCCGTTGTGCGCCGCGGCGGCAATCCAGCGCGGCCCCAGCACGGCGGCGATGTTGAACAGCAGCACGTCCCAGAAGCCCATGGC
>JBGPZS010000049.1:0-13197 GCA_041493865.1 Terriglobia bacterium | reverse complement strand
CTGACCCCAAAACGCGCAAAACCAGCGCGTTCCGGGGACCCCTCGCGAGTTTGGGCGAGACCGCCTGGATGGGAATGATTTATCTGCGGCTTGCGTCGGAGCGCTGGGCGTATTGGTCCTCATGTGTGGCCATCAGGCGGAGCAGGTCGCGGTTGGCCTGGGCCTGTAGCGCTTGCGTGCGTTCCCGGTATTCGCGCAGGCAAACCTCGGTAAAGATGCGGAGGCCATTTCTGGCGTGTGGGCGGCTCTTGGTCTGGGAGCAGTCTTCAGTTTGCAAGGCTGACTCAATAGTGGGCTGAAAATTTCGAGAGAACTCCCCGATGCAGCATGGTGGCGGAAATAGCGTCGGGGTCCTTCCACTCCCGCTCGCTCTCCCTGCCCCTGCGCAAGCTCGGGTCAGGATTGTTCGCGGTTGGTCAGGATGACAGGGTATAAATCGCCGTGATCGCCGACACCGCGCGTCATCGCCCGCGATCGGAAGCGGCGAGGCCGGGCACGCGCCGAGCTGCGCTGTGTCAGGAGCAGTTTGCAGCCATGTCGCACAAGAATCGGCGGCGGTGTGGAGCGAAGCGACAAAAATAGAAGTCCTGGTGGTAAAGTTGGCCTCATGGCCGACACCACAAATCCCAATAGCTTTGAGGAGATCGTAGAGTGGGCATACAGCACCCTGCCCCAGAAGATCAGGCGCCTGCCAGATTTCCCCGGCATTCAAGTGGTTGACGAGCCTCCAGCAGACGTATTAGAGGACATATCGAGCAGAGAGAAATGGCCCCGCGGAACTGAGTTATTGGGATTGTACAGCGGCACATTCAGGACGAAACGGTCATACAGCCAAGTGAAGCTTGCCCCAGACTTGATATTTGTTTTTCGTGGCCCCATTCTGCGGTGTTCAAAAGGAGATTTGCGGGCCGAAGTGAAACGGGTGGTCTGGCATGAGGTGGCACACTGGCTCGGCTACGAAACCGAGGAGCAAGTGGAAGCCTTGGGTTTATGAGCCTCTGCTCGGACGGAACACCGCCGCGAGGGCGGCTGTCCCACATGAGCATTGTACGACTTCGCAATTGATTCGTTTTAAGAAATGCGCTATATTTCGCCAGCGCCGAGATGCGCAGGGTCTTTGAAAACTAGCATTCAGCAATCAGCCAAAGCAAAAACCAAACCTGCAACCCTCTGCCGATTCTTGGGTGAGATGGGTGACCTTGGGTGGAATTGGGTGGAAGCCGGGGGAGGGGAGCCCAAAGGCAGTTTTTGTAAACGTGTATTTGAAGAGCAAGGAGTTAGCGCAATTTGCAGTCAGAATTAACCCAAAAACGACCTAGCTTTTATCCAATTTCATACTTGGTGACGCAGGGATCGGCAGAGGGCCATGGGATCGCCGTAATCGCCGGGATCGCGCGTAATCGCCGAGATCGGAAAGTTGGGGAGCGGGCCTTAAAGATGTTGTTGTGATAGGGATCCCTCGCTACGCTTCGGGATTTCAGAAATAAAGAAAGGAGACGTCGTGTCCAACGTCTCCTGGGTATGTCTTGGTGGTTGTTTACAAATTGAGCGATTACGCTCTTCCGGCGCTAAATCCGGCTTGCTCCATCTGCTCGCGTGCGGCGTCCGCTGTGGAATGGATGCCTTGCACTTTGAGCTTGAAGTCGTCTGGATTGCTGGCGTTCTCCAGTGCGGTTTCATAGCTGACCAGGCCTTGCGAGTACAAATCGTAGAGGGACTGGTCGAACGTCTGCATACCGTACTGGGAGGTGCCGGCGCCAATGGCCTCATGAATCACCCGCGTCTTTTCCGGGACCATGATGCACTCGCGGACAAACGCGGTGGATATCAGGACCTCAGTGGCTGGGACGCGGCCTGCTCCGTCAGCCCGCTTTACCAATCGCTGGCTGACAACGGCCCGTAAGGTGGCGCCAAGCTGCATACGCACTTGCTTTTGCTCCGGTGGAGGAAATACGGCGATGATACGGTTGATGGTTTCGACTGCATCCAATGTATGCAGTGTTGAGAAAACAAGGTGGCCTGTTTCGGCGGCGTGCAGCGCGGTGGAAATCGTCTCCAGGTCGCGCATTTCGCCCACCAGGATCACGTCCGGGTCCTGACGCAGACTTGCACGCAGGGCGGACGCGAATGAGGGGGTATCCACCTCCACTTCACGCTGGTTGACAAAGCCTTTCTTATCGCGATGCAGAAATTCGATAGGGTCTTCAATGGTAATAATGTGTTCGGAGCGGCTGGAGTTGATGCGGTCCAGCATGGCGGCCAGTGTGGTTGATTTACCTGAACCGGTCACGCCGGTCACCAGCACCAGTCCGCGGGCCTCTTCGCAAATGTGTTCGATGACTTTTGGAAGATAAAGTTCTTCCAAGGCGCGGATCTTGGTGGGGATCACGCGCAGGACAAGCCCTACGTTGCCGCGTTGCTGGAAGACGTTCACACGGAAGCGTCCCAGGCCGGCCACGCCGTAGGCCATATCGAGTTCGGCCACTTCTTTGAACTTTTGCTTCTGCCGGTTGGACATCATGCTGAAGGCCATGTTCAGCATGTCTTCCGCGGAGACGCGCGGCTGCTCCGTGAGCGGCACCAGTTCTCCATCCACGCGCACGTGCGGATAGTTGCCAACTTTCAGATGAAGGTCGGAGGCTTTGCGCTCCATCGCAATTCGAAGCAGATCATCAATGTGCATATTTCACTCTTACCAAGAATCCTGGGTCGTAACCGAATAATCTAATTAGTGGCACTGCTGATTGGCTGCAACGTAGCACGGAGCAACAGGGAACACAATCAGGGGAACCGCCGCATCCATAACTCCCTGGGTTCCTTGCCCGCCCGCACGCTGGGCCAATAAAGCTTTTACCTTCAGCAGTGTACGTTGGGTCAGGGCTGGCTACAATGTTACCGATGACACAGCACGTTAATAGACCCCGGGTGGTGGTCATTGGGGCCGGTTTTGCCGGAATCAATGCCGCCAAAGCGCTTGCCAGGGCGCCAGTGGACGTTACCGTGGTGGACCGCAAGAACCACCATACCTTCCAGCCGCTGCTTTATCAGGTGGCGCTGGCAGTGCTTTCACCCGCTGAAATTGCCTCTCCCGTGCGTGCTGTGCTCCGCCGTGCACCAAACGTTGAAGTCCTGCTGGGTGAAGTCGTTGGATTTGACCTGGAAAAACGCCTGGTTCGGATCGATGGCCTGGATCTGCCTTACGACTACCTGATCGTTGCTGCCGGCGCCACCCACGCCTATTTCGGCCACCCCGAATGGGAGGAGTTTGCGCCTGGGTTAAAGACCTTAGAAGACGCCCTGGAGATCCGCCGCCGCGTCCTGATGGCATTTGAGAACGCGGAGCGCGAGGTGATTGCCGGCCGGGCCTCTCCGCCGCTGAACTTTGTAGTGATTGGCGCCGGGCCCACCGGCGTTGAGCTGGCCGGGGCCATCTCCGATATCGCAGGACGGCATTTGCAGAACGAGTTTCGCGCCATCGATCCGCGTCAATCGCGAATCATCCTGCTCGAAGGCGGTCCGCGCGTTCTTCCGGTGTACCCTGAAGACCTTTCCGCCAGCGCTGAACGCCAGCTCAAAGAAATGGGAGTAGAGGTCCGCACCAATGCTCTGGTCACCAATGTTCAGGCGGGAGTGGTATCGATTGGCAAGGAAAAAATTCCCGCGGTGGTCATTCTCTGGGGCGCGGGCGTTTCTGCTTCGCCGCTGGGCAAGATGCTCGGCGTCCCCACGGACAAAGCCGGCCGCGTGATTGTTCAACCCGATCTCAGCGTCCCCGGACATGCGGAAGTGTTTGTTGCCGGCGACCTGGCATCGGCCAAGCGCCACAACGGCCTGCCGGTGCCTGGCGTGGCCCCTGCTGCCATTCAGATGGGCAAGTTCGCCGCGCGCCAGATCAAGCGATCCGTGGCAGGGAAGCCGCGTGAGGAATTTGAGTATCTCGATAAAGGCAGCCTGGCGACGATCGGGCGGTCACGCGCCGTTGCCGACTTCGGCAAAATCCACATCTCAGGTTACTTCGCGTGGCTTGCCTGGCTCTTCATTCACTTGCTCTTCCTGATCGGATTCCGCAATCGCTTTTTTGTGATGACGGAATGGGCTTGGGCCTATCTTACGTACAACCATAGCGCACGGCTGATCACCGAGCCGGGTGAAAAAGAGCACGTAGAGTCGCCAAAAGCCAAGACGGGATAGATTTAAGATCTCCATGACTCCCATTCTTCAAACTCCACGCTTGCTCCTGCGCCCGCTGGAGCTCGCCGATGCCGAACAGACACAGGCCCTGTTCCCGCACTGGGAGATCGTGCGTTTCCTCGCAAAGAGAGTGCCCTGGCCCTATCCCACCGACGGGGCCGCCACTTTTTTTCGCGACGTCGCTCTGCCCGCCGTTGAGCGCGGCGAAACCTGGCACTGGACCCTGCGCCTCAAGAGTGATCCGGATCGGCTGATCGGCAACATCAACCTGAGCAAAAGTGAAAACAAAAACCGCGGCTTCTGGCTGGGGTTGGCGTGGCAAGGCCAGGGTCTGATGAGTGAAGCGGCAGACGTGGTCACCGATTACTGGTTTGACGTCCTGCGAATGCCGGTACTGCGCATTCCCAAGGCGATCGCCAACACGGCTTCTCGCCGCATCTCAGAAAAGCAAGGCATGCGCGTGATCGCCACCTTGGACCGCGATTACGTCTCCGGCCGCTTCCCGTCGGAGATTTGGGAGATCACGGCGGAAGAGTGGCGCCGGCACACAACGGCAATGAAGCACAGCGGCGCCGTCATAGAATCCGGCCCTTTCCAGCAGTGACATTGAACATGCGCAGTCATCAGGAGGAGAATACAAACAGGGACGACAAAGGAAGGCTAGTATGGCCCGAATCTTATTGTGCATTCTCCTGTTGTCAGCAGTGCTCGGGTTCTCTCGGCAGCCGCAAAACCAGGACCCGCCGCGAACAACACCATCCACCTCTCCTGACAACAACTCGCTGCCAACCCAGAACGCGACCCAGGAACAGTCGAAAGCCGGCGCCAATCAGAGAATTCAGAGCTCGATCCAGGACCTGCTCAGCAGCGATCCAATTCTCGATGGTGTCGATGTCGAGGCGAGCGTGAATGACCAAAGCATCATTCTGACTGGCACAGTGCAGAGCTATGCGCAACACCAGCGGGTGCTGCAGCTGGTGTCGTCGTACGGCCGCTGGCGCAAGATCGAAGATAGGGTCAAGATGCAATAAGAAATCCGGCAAAGAATTGGCGTCTAAGGAAATATCCCTAGCTGACAAGGCCGCACCGCCCCGCGCCCTAGTACATAATTAGACCGGTAGTAAGTGATAACTCGGTACAGCGAGCGTCGATTTCTATGAGACTCTTTCGCCCAACGGGGACCGTAGCGCAGAAGTCACGCGGGGTGGACGTTGCGCACAACTCCAACCTCTGTGCGCCACAATCAAATGCATAAGCAACTGGCCGGGCACAGGCCGGCTCTCCAATGAGATCAGGTAACCTAGCGCGCAATACTCTAACCAGACGGACCAAGCTTTTTGCTCCCTGGAATGTTTTCTCCGCCCTAATCCTGCTGCCTGAGGAGCAATCTCTCGGCATGGTGAAAAGGGTCCTGGAGGGTTTTGGGATCGAGGTTTATGCTGCCTTTAGTGTTGTGGAAGCAGAACAGGTCCTGCGCAGCACCAGGCTTGATCTGGCCATTTGCGACTTCGACGTTCCCCACGCCGATCAGCTCGCCCTTTTGCAGCCTTCCACACGCTGGCGCGGAGTTTCAGTCGGCCTGATGCCGTCGGCCCGATTGGACCAATCCAGTCACAAGCGCGTCCAATTGCGCGTGCCCAAGCCGGTCAGCGTGGACATGTTGGTCCGGAGCCTGAAAGCGTCTTATACCAGCATGGCGCAGCAGCGCATCGCCACCTATCGCCATACCATGCCGGTCAGGCTGGCTGCCGGCACGCTGAATTATCGTGGCCGGCAACGCACCCTGCACCAGGTAGGCGTGCTCAACCTGAGTCAGACCGGGCTATGCCTAAGCGCTGCCGAGCCCCTGCCCCACGGAGCTTCTCTCGTCATGAGCCTGGTCCTTCCCGAGGGTACATCTTCCTTACACACCAGCGGCAACGTTGTGTGGTCGCATACCAGCGGCCGGACCGGAGTTGCTTTTGAGCGCTCGTCCTGCCCGGAAATGAAGAAGCTCCAGGAGCGATTGAATACCTGGCTTCCGCGTGAGCTGGGAATGGTGGCGCGGTTCAGTTGATTGCTCTCGATCTTCTTGCAAGGCTTTTTCTGCAATCCCGACCCTGAGCGAAGCAAACGGGGAACCACAAAATCACCAATCTGATTGAGGATTGGATTTAGTCAGGGATTGCTAGCAGGTCTTTTAGAGAGTTTATGAACGTAGTGGTCCCTCGCTTCACTTCGGGACTTTGCAAAAGCTTCCTAAACGCCCACCGGCTGCTTCACCCGGTCCTTGACTGGGACCCTGGTAAACCAATTGTGCCGGTCGGCGGCCGTGCCGTTCACTATGCCGAAGAACTCGCGCTGCAATGCCAGGGTGACCGGGCCGGTGACACCGTTATTGATATTGATCTTGTCGATGGAGCGAATGGGAGTGATTTCTGAAGCGGTGCCGCAGAAGAAGACTTCGTCGGCCAGGTAGAGCATCTCGCGGGGAATCATCTGCTCAACCACGGGCAGGCCGATGTCCTCGCCCAGGGTAATCACGCACTCCCGCGTGATGCCGGGCAGTACGGAGTTCCCCAGCGGCGGCGTCAGCAGCTTGCCTTTGCGCACAATAAAGATGTTGGCCCCTGAGGCTTCGCTGACGTAACCATTCACGTCCAGGGCAATGCCTTCCACGTAACCGTTCACGATGGCTTCCATCTTGATGAGCTGGGAATTCATGTAGTTGGCGCTGGCCTTCGACATGGCAGGCATGGTATTGGGCGCGATCCGCGACCACGAAGATACGCACGCGTCTACGCCTTCATTGACGTTGCCATGTCCCAAGTATTTGCCCCATGGATAGTTCGCTATGTAGACCTCGGTGGGCGAGTTGAAAGGATTTACGCCGGCCTCACCGTAGCCGCGCATCACAATGGGACGAAGGTAGCAGGGCCACACGCCGTTGCTCGTGACGGTCTCCAGGGCGGCAGCGCAAAGCTGATCAAGGCTGTAGTCGATTTCAATGCGGTAGATCTTGGCCGAATCCAGGAGTCTCTGCATGTGCTCACGGAGGCGGAAAATTGCCGGAACGCCCCCCGGAGCATAGCAACGGATACCTTCAAAAACAGACGAACCGTAGTTGACCACGTGCGACATCACGTGGATCGTGGCATCGTTCCAGGGAATCATTTTCCCGTTATGCCAGATCTTCCCGGTCTCTTGAATCGCCATGGAGGAGGCTCCTTCAGATTGAATGTACCGCTCGTCTCGATCGCATCCGGAGCCTTGCCCGGACTGCAAAAGATCCAAATCAGCTAACACCCTATTTTAGATAAGAATCGCAGGCGAACAGCACATTATATCTGACGGAAATTTCCCCGGCCAACATTACATACGGCTAAATTCTTAGCGCATCAATTACAAATGTTTGCCGGGGAATTGATCCTAGGGTTGCGTGTGCGCCGCAGCCTGCGGCTGGACCGCCTTTTCCTGGCCTGTGGGCGCAGGATTGTTTTGCGCTACGGCCGCAGGCGGCGTGTACAGGTACGTTTTCGGGTTGGCCATCATGGTGGGCATGGCTGCGAACGGTTTGGAGTAATCGTTGGCCGCGTTCCAAAACAGGAATCCGTTGCCGTGGTGCCCTTTGGACGAGCTTACCTGCTTCAGGATGTACTCTGGTGAATAGGTTTTGGTCCTCCAGCGGAAGGCCTGGAGCCATGGACGCAATACCACCCCGGAGCCGGCAGTGACTTTGTCAAAACGGTCCATGGAGACGCTGATGAAGTGTTCCGGAGCGTCGCCCGGGGCCTTGTAGCCGTCCATGCCAAAAAAGTGCGACGGGTAAATCATGGGTGAAATTACATCGCAGTGTTTGGCCATTTTGGTGATGTCCTGGCCGGTGTGGCTCAGGTCGACCTGCCGCTGCCACGCCATGATGCCAAACACGTCCAGGGATACCAGGATCCCCATGGGATGCAGCTCGCTGTAGGCGCGGTCGAGAAAACTGGCAATCACGTCATCACGGTGGATTTTAGGATCTTTCTGGAAGGCGAACTGCGCATCAGCCTGATTTCCTTCAGCGGGGAAGCGCACGTAGTCAAACTGGATTTCATCCACGCCGGAGGTGGCCACGTATTTGGCCAGGGCGATGTTGTAGTCCTGTACTTCTTTGTTGGAGCTGTCAGACCAGACCAGCTTGCCATTCTCGCGCCACGGCTGGTGCAGGCTCTTGGACTGTACGGCCAGAGCCCCGTGGTGCTGTGCGATGTTGTCATCGCGGAAAAGCGCCTGCCGGGCGATCACGTGCAGGTCAAGTGAGTGCAGATAGCGCACATACTTGGGCAGGTTGGTAATGGGAAAATTCTTGATCTTGCGCGCCAGCGGGTGCTCAAAAGGAACATTGATGGTGCCGTCGCTGTCCTTGATGTCAAAGACCACGGCGTTTCCGCCGGCCTGCTTCCAGCGCCGCACCAGTTCGATGCCGTGTGCGCTTCCCGCGGTGCCACCGGTCAGGTAGATCGCGCGCACTTCTGTGTCTTTTGGAAAGGGACGCGTCTTTTCCACAATGGGTTGCGGCTCAATGCCGGGAACCAGGACAATCTCGCTCTTTTTGAACGTTGTCTTGCCGTTGTTCGCCTTGGCGATGGCGTCTACATACTCAGCCACCGTCATGTAAGAAGACTCGGTCAGGTGGGCGCGCGCCAGAAACTGTGCTGTGGTTACGGCCTTGGCCGTATGCGTGATCGTGCCCGGCGGCAGTTCTTGTGCCGGCGGGATGGTGGCTGGCGGATTCTGCGCGGCCGGCGCCGGTTTTTCAGCGGCAGCCGCTTGAATCTGCTCATGCCGCGTGAAGACCACGACTGCAAGAACCAGCCCAAGCACAATCAGGGCCGCGGAGGAGATAAAACGGAACTTCTTGGGTAGCATTGCGACTCTTTCCCGGGGTCTGTGTCAGGCATCTTACCATGTGGCCCGGTACTCTGATCAAAATGGCTGGAGTGCCTGACCTTTTGTACTCACTCGGCATCTAAACTTATGATGCAAATCGACGGCTGTGCACCAACGACTGTTGATGGATGAGTCATGACAACTCTGCAGCTTGCATTTCCATCTCACAGTTATCCTCCGAAATAAGGGAGGAGTCCTCGGCAAAAAGAGGCGAGGAATATATGAGGACTGGCTTTAATACTGCACTTGATCCCACACGACGCAGTTCTGACGCGCAGGATTTTGAAACCGCTTTGCGGCGGAAGATTGTTGGCCAGGACCCGGCCGTAGAAAAAGTTGTGGAAATCTACCAGATGTTTCTTGCCGGGCTGAACGCTCCAGGGCGTCCTGTAGGAAACCTTCTTTTTCTTGGGCCTACCGGCTCGGGCAAAACCCGGGTGGTTGAAGCCATGGCGGAATCGCTCTTCGGCGATCCACGAGCGATCATCAAGATCGATTGCGCGGAGTTCCAGCACAGCCATGAAATCGCCAAGCTCATCGGTTCGCCACCGGGCTATCTCGGGCATCGCGAAACACATCCGCTGCTCACGCAGGAAGCGCTGAACCAATGGCACACGGAAAGACTCAAGCTGACCCTGCTGCTCTTCGACGAGATTGAGAAGGCCAGTGACGCGCTTTGGCAGCTCCTGCTCGGCATCCTGGACAAGGCCACGCTTACTCTGGGCGATAATCGCCGCGTCGATCTTTCCCAGTGCCTGATCGTCATGACCTCAAACCTGGGCGCCCATGAAATGGACGACCTGATGACCGGCGGCCTGGGCTTCGGCAATACCCGGCGTGCCGGGCAGGCCGATGCCGCGCTGGATGACAAAATCACTCGCACCGCACAGGACGCGGCCCGGCGCAAGTTCTCCCCTGAGTTCATGAACCGCATTGACAAGATTGTCGTCTTCAAGACCCTAAAGTCTGAGCATCTGGAGCAGATCCTGGAAATCGAGCTGGGCATGGTGCAACAGCGCATCCTGCAGGCCACCGGGAACAGCCAATTCGTGTTTTCCTGCACCGCCCCGGTCAAAGGGTTTCTGCTTGAGGAGGGAACGGACCCCAAGTACGGCGCGCGTCATCTGAAGCGGGCCATAGAAAAGAACGTGGTTTTTCCCCTGGCCAACCTGGTCGCCACCGCCCAGATCAAGCTGGGTGATTTCATCCGCATTGACAGAAAAGAAAGCCAATTCACCTTTACCAAAGAGGCCGAAGGCGCCCTGGTGCCGGTGCTGTTGGAAAAATACGGTGATTTGAATTCAGGATCGCCGCTTGCCGCCAAAGCCGGACGGGGCTCCGGCAAATCTACGCGTGACTTTGGGGGGACTGCGTCGCTGCTGGATCACAAATGAGCATCCAGGCCTAGAGGCACTACCCAGGCCATTTCGTCGGTGTTTGGAATGGGAGCGTGCCGTCCCACTACCCCTTTTTCAGCTCAATCAGCACCAGGCGGGCTACCTCTTTCAAGGTCTCAAAGACTCCCTTTCCCTGAAAGGCAACGGCCTCAAAGGCAGGTTCATCTTTCTTGCTGAGTTCGCGTCTCAGGTCTTCTACGGGCATCGCGCTGGGCAGGTCGCGCTTGTTGAATTGCAGGACATAGGGGATCTTCTTGAAGTCGTAGCCGTGTTCCTTCAGGTTCTCCTGCAGGTTTTCCAGCGCTTCGATGTTGGCGTCCAGGCGCTCCTCCTGCGAATCGGCCACAAAAACCACTCCATCCACTCCGCGCAGGATCAGCTTTCTGCTGGCATCGTAAAAAACCTGGCCCGGGACGGTATACAGGTGAAAGCGGGTGCGGAAGCCGCGCACGGTTCCCAGGTCCAGGGGAAGGAAGTCAAAGAACAGCGTACGGTCCGTCTCCGTGGCCAGGGAGATCATCTTGCTTTTCTGCTTGTCGCTGGTTTTTTCGAAAATATGCTGTAAGTTCGTGGTTTTACCGCCCAAACCGGCGCCGTAATACACGATCTTGCAGTTAATTTCGCGAGCGGCAAAGTTTATAAAGCTCAAGACTCTCCTAGCATTCGGGCCATGGCGCACAAAAAGGCACGCTTACGGCTCCCAGCGATCCTTCGGCTGAAAGACTTTTTTATATCATAACGGACAGAAGCGGGGGTGTCTTCAAATTGTATGCCGTCCGGCAGAGTATCTAGGCGCTTACCCCCGCGGAATTTACCCGAAGGTAACATTCCTACGGTTTCTGCTGCTGTTGCTGCGGTGGCAGCGGGTAATACCCCTGCTTGGCGAAAACGTTCAAGTTCGGGCGGAGCACGCGAACATCGATGGTGCGAAAAGCGCTCGACTTCGTGGCCTGCGTGGTGTACCCCAGCGTGTACTGATTGCGCGCCGTGTCCGCTATCTTGGCATACGCCTGCTCGATCCCCTGTCGGTCGAACTCGGCCATCATATCGCCTGCGGTGTCAGACACATATTTGGGCAGGATGTTTGCCGTCCCGAAGCCCGGCACGCGGATGCGGCCCATCTTGTCATAGATGGGGATGGCGGCGGTGTCCACGCCAACGCCATAAACGCTGATATTGTTCGACAGCAGGATCTTCTTGACCTCGTCATAGCTGGCGGAGCTGCCTAGTTCGCGTCCATCGCTGATAACAAAGATGATGCGGCGACGGCCCTTCTCGCGCCGGCTCAGGTCCTGGGCCGCGCGCAGGATGGCATCATTCAGGACGTAAAACTCGCGCGGCGCCGTTTGCACGTCGCCGACCGGACCGGCGTTGGGATCATTCACGGGATGTCCGTTGATGCTGGGACCGCCTCCGAAAGGTCCACCGAGCTGGGGTGGGCCTCCCTGGCGTCCTGGCCGCTTGACGCGATTCATGCTGGCTGTGGATACGGTGGGCGCAGCGGTGAACCCGGAAACCTGTTGCACGGTGTGGCCATAGCGATACAAAGCCACTTCGTCAAATTCACTGAAGGCCGAGATCAGCGCCGGCAGGGTCTCATTGACCTTCTTCATGGTGGTGGAAGGCAGGTCCGTGGCAATCACAACTGCAGCACTCAGAGCAAAGGTATCAGCGGTAAAGAACTTGAGCTGCTGCGGCACGCCGTCTTCATAAACCTTGAAATCGTTTGAGGTAAGGCCTGAAATCATCTTGCCGGACTTGTCCTTGACCGTAACAGGCACCACGACAAAATTGACGCTGATGCTGAAAACGGGCAGTTGAGTCTTGTCAGTAACAACGCCGGCCTGGGTACTTGGGCGTTGTGGCAGGGGCGTCGGCGTTGCCGCGGCCTCAAGCTGGTCTGGGCGTGCGTTTTTCGGCGCCGGCGGGGCATTGTCAGGAAATTGGTTCTGCTGCTGCGTTTTCGGCTTGGGAGCGTCAGGTACGTCCTGCTGGGATTGGCTCTTGGGGGTGGGACCATCGGGGGGAGTTTGTTGGCAAACGGCGGGCATACTTGCCAGCCACAAGGTGCAGATCATCCCCTTCATCCCAAGGGTCAACCTAAGCATCGGTTCCTCCTGCCACAGAACGTCCCCGGGGCCGGACTTTGCGCTCCCGGTTCCACCAAAGTGCATCTTAATCAATTGTAATGCTTGTGGGGCTGGTGCGAGGCAACTCAGGTGCATCTAATACAATAGATCAACCTTATCAGACAGGAAAGGTGTGCTCAAAGGCCGTTATGCGGACTTTATTTCTTGTATTTGCGCTCACATTTCTTCCCCTGCCCCAGGTCTTCAGCCAGGCGCAGGAAACCACCCCGCCGTCAGCTCAAAAGGAACCGCCCAGAGACCAGGAGAAGGCCAGCGACCAGGAGAAGGTCCCCACCTTCCGCAAGAACGTTACCGTGGTCAATGTCCTATTCACCGTGAAGGACAAACATGGCACGTACGTTCCGAACCTGGAGAAGGACCGTTTTGAGTTGCTGGAAGAGGGCAAACCGCAGACCATCAAGTATTTTTCCGCCCTGACGGACCAGCCGCTCACGATCGGCCTGCTCATTGATACCAGCAAAAGCATGGAGCGCACCCTGCCCGAGGAAAAGGTCGTGGCGGGCAGTTTTTTGCAAAAAGTGCTGACGGACAAGGACCTGGCTTTCGTT
>JBGPZS010000190.1:0-7367 GCA_041493865.1 Terriglobia bacterium | reverse complement strand
CTGGGCTTTTCATTGTTTGTGAGCCTGTTTGCAGGGCTGTATCCGGCATCACGGGCCGCGCGGCTCGATCCGGTGCAAGCGCTGCGGCATGATTAGCTGGCAAGCCATTAGCCATTAGCCAAAACTGTCGGCATCGACTGAGGAACAGGCGTTGCCGCGAATGCACGCGAAAGGCCGCTAATTTTTTTGGATTTCGTTTAGTTGTGTAAGTTTATGCTAAAGGTCGTGAGCAATTCGGTTCGATGGATATTGAGCTGATTGACTGCAGTTCTTCATCATAATGTTCAAATACCTGGCCTCATTCTTGTTTTTGCTTTTCACGGTCAATACTTTCGCGGCGTCGCGCGTGCAATGCGGGGCGATGAAGAGCAAATACGTGCCCGGACGCATCGGCTATTGCGCCATGCTCCCGCCCAGCTATGACACGAGTCCGGGCAAACGTTTTCCTGTGCTGTATTTTCTGCACGGCCTGGGCGGCGACCAGAGCTTCCTGGCTTCCAGCGGGGCCTCCAGCGCGATTGAGGAAGCGTGGGAAGAAAAGCGCCTGGGGCAATTTGTGATCATCACGCCGCAGGGCGAGAATTCTTTTTACATCAACTCGCGCGACGGCCACATTCTGTATGAAGACTTCTTCGTCCGCGAGTTCGTGCCCCAGATGGAGCGGCGTTTCCGCCTGGTGAGCGACCGCGAAGGCCGTGCGATCGGCGGGGTTTCCATGGGCGGCTATGGCGCACTACGGTTTGCCTTCAAGTATCCACGGATGTTTGTTTCCGTGAGCGCGCACATGCCGGCGCTGCTGGAAGAGCTGCCACACAGGTCGTCGGAGACAGGTTTGGCGCTTTTTCTGGGGAACGCGTTTGGATCGCCCTTGAATGAGCGCTTCTGGAAGGAGAACACGCCGTTTGTCTTTGCGCGATCCGTGAACCTGCAGGGCCTGAAGATCTATTTTGATTGCGGCGAGCAGGACACGTTTAGCTTTAACTCCGGCACGCGCCAGATGGACAAGCTGTTGACCGCGCGCCACGTGGCGCATGAAGCCCATCTTTATCCCGGCGGACACGACTGGCAGTTTGTGGGGCAGCATCTGGAAGAGTCATTGCTGTTTCATTCACGGGCGTTTGGGCTGACGAAGTAGGATTTGAGGAAAGCTATGAGATGGCTAATCGCGTTGCTGGCTCTCGCGGGTATGGTGGCTGCTTCTCTGGCATTGAGAGAGCACTATCGCACGGAGAGTTCACCCTGCAGCATCAATGAGAAGTGGGACTGCGGGACGGTGAACAAGAGCAGGTTCGCGGTGATTGCAGGCGTCCCCGTGGCGGACGTTGGCATTGCCGGCTACCTGCTGCTGGGCGTACTGGCTTTTACAAAACGGTGGCGGCTGTTGGCCGCAGCGGCGGTCCCGGCGCTGGCGTTTTCGCTGTATCTGGCCCACATTGAAAAGGACGTGCTCGAGGTATGGTGCATTTACTGCGTGATTTCTCTGGGAATCGTTTCGCTGATCACGCTGTTATCGATAGCTATGGTGGTGATGCAGATCATTCGAAAGCCTGCGCAGTGAGCGGGGCAGCAACGACAAAAGGGACCTGGCGAAGATTGGACGGACGCGGATAGGTATCGGGCGTGGCAATTACAGTAGGGAAACGAAAGTCTGCTCGATCTTTTTCCACACACTGGAGCCGGGATCGACGATTTCAAAATGTCCGGTGCCGGGCAACGTAATCAGCTCAACATGCTCCCCGGCTTTCTTCTTTTTGGCGGAATAATTTTGGCTGATTTCGTAGGGAACATCCTCGTCGGCGGTGCCGTGAATCAGTTTTTGCGTGGCTTGCGGGACCGGGCGCTCAGCCGGAGAAGCTTCACGATAGTGGTCGGGAACCTCGGTGGGCGAGCCGCCAAGAAAGCCGGCGGCAGCGTCATTGCTCAGGTGGAGTTCCCAGGCACGGCGAAGGTCGAGCACGCCGGCGAGTGAGAGAACATGCGTAACCGAACTTTCAAAAGCGGCGAGGCACAGGGCGAGGTGGCCTCCGGCGGAGTGTCCGGCCACGCAGAGCCGTTTGAGGTCAAGTTTTGCGATCGTGTCATCCTGGTGTGCGCGCAAAGCACGGTAGGCGCTGCGAATGTCCTCAAAGGTCCCAGGCCAGCCGCCGCCCGGATTGCCCACGCGGCGATATTCCACGTTCCAGGTCGCAATGCCGGCCTTTTTCAGCGCGTTGCAAAGATGACCGGCATAGGTGAGATCGTACTTCGCGCGCCAGTAGCCGCCGTGGATGAAGAAGACCACAGGATGAGGTCCATTTCCCGCGGGCAAGCGCACGTCCGCAAATTGATTGGGGTCCTGGCCGTAGGGAAAGCGCAGATCGGGGTCGGGCGGTTTGGTGCCGAGGATGGCTTCGCTTTGCACGCAAGACAGTATAAAAGAGCGACGCTTTCCGTGCGCTGTAGAGAATTAGTGGTTGAGAATTGGCGAAAGTGAAATCGAGCAGGCCAGGCGGCCTGCTCGAAAACGCTTGAAATGCTAAATTGGCGGCCGACCTCCACCGTTTGAATGCGACGGTGGGGAGGATTGCGTCGGAGCCGATGCGGCTGGCGGGCTGTAACTCGATCCGGATGACGAACTGGAGCTGCCCGACGACGAACTCGAACCGGATGACGATGAGTTCGATGACGATGAGCCAGAACCGGACGATGAAGATCCGGAGCCAGAAGATCCTGAGCTGGAAGATCCTGAGCTGGAAGATCCGGAACCGGAAGACGAGTGAGAACTGGTTGACGATCCGGAGCCGCCGCCGGAGCCGGAAGATGACGATCCGGAGCTGTTGTCAGATCCATGGTGCGAAGAGCCGGAATTGCCTGCATTTCGCGTGTTGCCGGCATCGGCATCACGATGATGACCACCTCCATTGTCAGGGTGCTTGGGTGGATTGTGGGCGACCGGCGGGTCATGCGGCGGATCTTTAGGTGGTGGATCCTTTGGCGGGTGTTTGTAAGGCGGCTCTGGATATTTTTTCCGGGGATAACAATCGTTCTGGTTGTGTCGATAGCTCTCGCGATCGCATGAGTTGGGTTGCCGCGTTTGGACAGTGGCGCGATTCAGGCGCGGGTTGCAGCTATCGAGCTGAGCCTGACGCTGATCGCGCATCTGGCGCAGGGCAAGTTGTTGCTGGTTTTTCAGGTCACGGCAAACGCCGGTGTTCTTGCCGTTGTCCTGGCGGCACTGGGCCAGTTCGCTGTCCTGGCGGCTGTGCAGGCTGTTGACCTGGTTGTCGAGATCGTTTTTCAGTTCTTTACAAGGGTCTGGCAATTTAGGCTCGCGCGCGGCTAGCATTCCCGGCACAGCCAGCAGGAGGGCCCCGACTACAAGGGAGTATATCCGATGTTTGTTCATACGAGCATGCCTCCTAGGCAGATTACAATTCTGGCTCCAGGCATGACAAGTTTGCCAGTTTTGATTTATGAAGATTGGTTGAGAAGAGTTGCAGTCTATACTCTTTAGCTCGAAGGATGTGCCGTATAGTTAGAGTCTCTGCCGATATGCAATATGTTCTACGCCACAACCTTGCCGCGGAACATCCTGTATATGAAAACAAAGTACCCAATGGCCAGAGCCATGCCGAAGCTCCACCAGATCAGGCCATAGGAGAGCGAGTATGAACCCGCGGCGGCGTTATAGATAGTGATGTTGAGCGCCGGATCGGTCGTCGCCAGGAGCAGGTTGGGATAAAGGGCAGCGGCCGCGCCCACCAGCATGAAGACGAGGTAAGCACACGACGAAAGGAATGCCCCCCTGTCCTGACCGCGACTGCGATGGAGAAACATGGCCATCAGGCTCAGGGCAACCGCAAGGGGAATGAGAAACAAAATGGGAAGACGGCGATAGTTTGTGAGTAGCTCAGGACGGATCAAGAGGGTAGCCCACAGGCTCACCAGCGTCAGCAGCAGCAGCACGGGCCACAGCACAGCGGCCACACGGCGGGCGCGCAGATTCAGGTCGCCTGAGGTCTTTACCGCCACGTAGTGCGCGCCGTGAATGGTCAGAGCAACCAGAGCGACCACTCCGGTAATCACCGTGTACCAATCCAGAATTCCCGGTTCTGGACCGGGGCGCCAGTTTGTCCATAGGGGAAGGAAAAAGAAGCCGTCTTTTTGCAGCGGGACACCTCGAACCACGTTTCCCAGAGCAGCGCCGAAGAAAATCGCCAGCAGGAGGCTGGAGAAGGCGAAGCAGCCATCAAAAAAGCCGCGCCAGACAGTTCCTTCCAGATGCGTGCGCAACTCAACGCCGAGCCCGCGCAGGATCAAGAGCCACAGCACGATCATCAAGGGGAGGTAAAAGCCGCTGAACCCTGACGCGTAGAGCAGGGGAAAAGCGAAGTACAGCGTGCCGCCGCCGGCAATAAGCCAGACCTCGTTGCCGTCCCATACCGGGCCTATGGTGCGAATCACGATGCGCCGCTCCTGGTCAGTCTTTGCGATGACAAGGTGCAAAACGCCTGCGCCCAAGTCAAAGCCGTCAAGCACCACATACGCGGTGATCATTACAGCCACAAGCCAGAACCAGATGAAGAGCATTGGTCGATTCTCCTAGGCCACGGTGACCGGGTTGCCAGTTCTGGAAACGCCACCTTCCGATTCGGGGCCTGGACCGTGCGCTATCTCGCGGTTGACCAGCACCAGAAACAGAATGGCCAGCAGCGTGTAGAGGCCCATAAAGCCCAGCAGAGTAAACAAGCCGTTGCCCGCGCCAACATACTTCGAGTAGCCCTCAGTGGTCCGCATGAGTCCGTAAACCAACCAGGGTTGCCGACCGATCTCCGCGGTCATCCAGCCGGCAGTGTTGGCAATGTACGGAAAAGGCAGGCAGAGCATGATGATCCAGAGCATCCAGCGGGCCCCATACAGCTTCCTGCGCCACAATAGAAAAGCGGCTGCCGCCATCACTACGACAAAGATTGTGCCCAGCCCGGCCATGATGTGATAACTGTAAAAAAGCAGAGGAATGCTGGTGGGCCATTGGTCTTTGGGAAATTCGTTCAAGCCCCTCACTTCGGCCGTGGTGTTGCCGTAGATCAGGAAGCTCAGAACTTTGTTTACGACCAGCGGGTTGTCGATCCGTTGATGTTCTTCATCCGGCTGCCCCAGGATCACCATCGGGGCCCCGTTCTCCGTCTTGAATAAACCTTCCATGGCAGCAGTGGTAACGGGCTGGTTGCGTGCCATGTAACGGCCATGAAGATCGCCTGTAGGGAAGATTTGCAGCGCGGAGAAAATAGCGCCGGCGATCACGCCCACACGCACAAAGACGCGTCCATGCTCGGCGAATTTTCCTTCCAGCAGGTAGTAGGCGCCAACGGCGGCCATCACAAACGCAGCGGTAATCACTGAGCCGCTCATGTTATGCGCGTACTGCAACAATGCCCACGGATTCAGAAGGAGTCCCCAAAAGCTGGTGACCTGAAATGTCCCATCCGCCGCGCGGGCAAAAGCCACCGGATGCTGCATCCAGGCGTCGGTGACGATGATGAAGTACCCGGACAGCCAGGAGCCAAAAAACACCATGAAGGCCGCCCACCAGTGGCCTTTGGGGCCGAGGCGTTTTTCTCCATAAAGGAAAAGGCCCAGGAAAGCGGATTCCAGAAAGAAAGAGAACACGCCTTCCATCACCAGCGGCTGACCAATCACCCCGCCAGTCACACGGGCAAAATGCGACCAGTTGGTGCCAAACTGGAATTCCATGGGAATGCCGGTGACCACGCCGAGAATGAAGTTGATGCCGAAGATTTTTGCCCAGAAGCGGGCGGCCTGATTGTAGATGTCTTTGTGCGTGCGCAGCGCAAGGGTCTTCAGCACCACGATCAGCAGCGACAGCCCCATGGTGAGTTGGGGAAAGAGATAATGAAAAGTTATGGTAAAGGCAAAGTGAATCCGGTGAATCAGTAGAGCGCCTTCCATTCATATCCCCCGTCAATCGTATTCCTGGGCCTGCTGGAGTGACAACTCCGCTTAGCAATTCAAGTCGCAAAGCGTTGCACATCAAGCCGGCTTGAAATGCGTGATCGCACGATGCGTGCGGGCAAGCGAGCTCACTTTGCGATGCCGCTCAGCATAACAACGCCTAGAGCGAGAATGAGCAGCGAAACCAGCCGGCGAAAATAAACTTCCGGCATGCGCGCCAGAACACGTCCACCAGCCAGTGTGCCGATGGCGGCGCCCGCCACCATGATGGCAATCCATACCCAGAGCCGCTCAACCGTAGCGGGGCTGGTAATGAAATAGATCGGCATGCGCGCGCCATCCACAATCAGAGCGATCGCCGTTGCTGTAGCCACAAACGTCTTTGCTCCAAGATTGAATCCCAGAAGCGCCGCGGAACGGATTCCACCCTGGTTGCCGACCAGTCCACCAAGCAAGCCCGATACAGCTCCGCCGAGCCAGGCGGCATTGCGTCCGAATCGCATCTTTTGAGAGACTCCGGTCAGGCCCGTCAGCCCGGCAAAGACCAGCAGTGCGCCAAGAATGTAAGCCAGGATCGGGCTGCTGAAACGTGAGCCGATCAACGCACCCACGAGTCCTCCGGCGGCGCTGGCAATACCAAAGCTCTTGAGCACCTGGCGGTCAATCGCGCGCCGCAGGTTCCAGAAGCGTATGGCCGTTGCCACCAGGTGAGGAATCGAGACTGCAACCACGGCTTCTTTCGTCCCAACGCTCAGCGCCAGCAGCGGTGTGAGTACACTGCCGATTCCGAAACCCGCCAGCGCGGCAATCGCGCCGACCACAATCGACGCCACGAAGAGCAGGGCGGCCATCATTTGGCTGGCGGAATGGAGGGCGTGAACTGCGAAATGTCATAGATGCCGAACTGTTTTTCTAGTTCGGCCACCTGGTCCACCGCCATATCAAAGCCGTCGCCGCCGAAGGTCTTGCGCTCAATGCGCTCAAACTCCTCTCCCATGGCGTCATACTCATGTTTGCTGACCAGGCCGTGCAACGCCGGGAACAGCACGGTGTCCTCCCGTGCTTCATGCGGGCGATACATGCGGTTGAAAGCCGCCAGCGAGGTGCTGAGCGTTTGCGTGTCTCCGCTCTTCACCGCAGCCACGATTCTTTCCGTTACGCGCCGGCCCATGGCATGTTGCGCGCGCAGATTTACGGTCAGCTCTATCAGTTTGCCGGCCTGTTCAAAGCGCGGGAAGATGTGCTCCTCTTCCAGCTTTTCGTGATAGTCCTCAATAAAGCTCTTGATCAGGCCGGCGGACCTGGTGATCACCGCGGGATCGAACTTCTCATTGGCCTGGATGCGGCGCATGGCTTCGTCATAGATCAGCAACACGCGGTTCAGCACACCATGCTCGCGCATCAGGTCTTCATTG
>JBGPZS010000415.1:0-4170 GCA_041493865.1 Terriglobia bacterium | reverse complement strand
GACGCAGGCGGTCTGGAGCGAAGCGACAGACACTATTCGTACGCCAGTGCGTCGATGGGGTCTATCTGTGCGGCCTTGAACGCCGGGTAGATCGCGCCCAGCATGGCTCCGCCGATGGCGATCCCCGTAGCGTACAGCGCCCACTTCCAGGTGATCGGCAGGACGCGTAACGTCGGGAACTGGTGCACCAGGCTGGCCCGGCCCACCATGCTGATGATGAAGCCAACCAGGATTCCGGCCACCGCCAGCAGCAACGTCTCTCTCAGGATCACCCGCACCACGTAAGACTTGGAAGCCCCCAGCGATTTCAGGATCCCGATCTCCCGCGTACGCTCCATCACCGCCGTGTACATGGACTGGAAAATCACGATAAAACCGATGATCACCGCGATGCCGATGACCACCTTGATGAACATGTTGAGCCCCGGAATATTGTCCGCCGATGTCGCCGCCAGCCACTGGCTGGTGGAGAGGATGTTGTAACTCTCCATGCCTGGAATTTTCTTCAGTTGGTCCACCACGGCATCGGCGTTCCTGGGATCGTCCAGCTTCACGTAAAACATTGAAGCCTTGTTTTGCGCGCCAATCAGGTCCTGCATGGTAACGATGGGAATGAAACGCCGCGCTCCTCTGCCATGTGGCACTACCCCGGCAACCCGGAACTTGTGATTCAGGACAGTTACCGGATCTCCCACATGAACCTTGCTGCTGGAGGCAAAAAGATCGTCGACGATCATGTCGTCCGGACCCTGGAAGGGGCCGCCTTCCAGGTACCGCATCGGGCCGCCCACGGCCTGAAATGATTCCAGGTCAGTGCCGTAAATGATCTCAATATTCGTGGTCGAGATCACCTGCAGCACCACCGGGGAAACCGCAACCACATGCTGCTGCTTGCGCAGGATGTCAGCCACGCGAATCGGTACGGGCGCGCCGCCGAAAGCGGCCAGGTTTGAGGAGCCCGGAGGCCTAACCGTAAGGTCCGCGCCGATGCCGACCTGGCGCGTCTTGTTGTCGTCCAGAATGCCCAGCGCAAGCCCCACGATCATCAGGATCAGCGTGACCTCCACAGCCACAGCAATAATGCTGATGAAAGATCGAATGGGGCGGTGGACCAGGTTGGCCACAATCATTTTGTTCATAGGCTCATTCTAAGATCGGCGAACGGCTTCCGTGCGCTCCCCGTGCCGGCTCTGCTCACTGGTGCTTCTTGTTCTCCTCAGCCTGAATGGCAGCCGCGGACTTGGTGTCAAGGTTGATCAGCTGCGATCCCGCTGGCTGTGTAAGGACGAACTGCTCATCCGTGAGCGGCACATTCACATCCAGCGTTACGATGGAAAGAGTGATGCTGTAGCCCTCGACCGGGCGCTGGATGGAGACGATGCCGGGGAACATGATGCCGGAGTAGTCGGAAAAATTCTCATAGCGGGCAAAGGTCACCAACTGGCCCTGGCGATTGTAAAGACTCTGCTCGTGAGGCAGCAGATCGGTCCGGCTAAAGACCACTTTGCGAGAAAGATAGGGACCGGCTTCATCCTTGTCGATGATCAACAAGGTGTAGGCCAGTTGTTCCACGTCCTTGTGGCTCTTGGGGTCCTTTACAATCTCCGTGGTATTTTCCACCACCGCTGTTTCTTTATCCGGATCAATCGCCTTCAGCAGCAGCGCATCTGAAATATGCTGTGGGCGCATGTTGTACAGGGGGTTGGGTGACGGCTTGGCCGGCTGCCGGTTGGAGCCCACAAAGAACTTGCTCCTCAGCGGTAGGGCCAGCGAGAAATTCTGCCCATTGCTGACCATGTCAGCCGCGATATTGTGCGCCACCGGAACCAGTATCCGCATGCGAAGCATCTCCGGCTTGCGCACCAGCAGGTTACCCGGAGCCTGCGGATTGTCCGTTACCTTGTCTTTCTTCTGCTCCAGCACTGAGCTGTCAATATCCACCGTCGCCTTCAGCGTTTTGAGCTTGTCGGCGTTGCGGTTGACGCTCTCCACCAGTTGCTCCAGCGTGGCTTCCTGGAGCGTGGCTGTACTGGTGCGTATCTTCACCGGGTGCGACGAGCGGAACCCGCAGCCACAGAGCGGCAAAAGAGCAAATAGAAATAGAAGAGTAGTTTTACGCAAATGAAAGTACATCCGTCCAGTCTTACACCCAGTATTTTCGATGCATCTAGTATAGCGGAAGCAAGGCGCCTATGTGGCTGATGAGGCACGGCAAATCACGACATTTTGCGGCAACCGATCGCTTTTTTACCGGTTTACGGCCTGCGCCACCGCCCGCCGGTAAGCCTGGACGTTAATAGCATGCTCGGAATCTGTCCGGGCAAAACGGTGGTGCCCCTGATTATCGCTCACGAAGTAGAGGTAATCGGTCTGGGCCGGGTGCAAAGCCGCCTGCAAGGAAGCCTTGCCCGGATTGGAGATCGGTCCCGGCGGCAGCCCGGCGCTCCGGTAAGTGTTGTACGGCGAATCAAAGTGCAGATCTGACTGATGAATCGTTCCGCTGTAGCGGCCGTTCAGCAGCGCTGCATAGATGACGGAAGGATCTGTGGCCAGCACCATGTGCTTGTCCAGCCGGTTGTAAAACACGCTGGCGACCGCTGGCCGCTCTTCCGGCGCTCCAGTCTCTTTTTCCACAATGCTTGCCATGGTCACCACACCATGGACGTTCTGGTTCAACCCCGCGTCCTTGGCCGCCTGGCGGAAACGCCGGACCATGGCCGCAGCCATATCATGCAATGACTGGGTGCGTGTGAAATGGTAGGTGTCTGGAAACAGGTAGCCTTCCAGGCTCGGCGCCTGGGGATCAAGATCGCGCACCAAAGCGGTATCCGTGCGGGCGACTTTCAAAAAATCGTCGCGCTTGCCCAGCTCCGCTTCTTCAATCGCCGTGGCGATGTCAAAGATGTTATAGCCCTCGGGCACCACCAGCGTGTGGAAATAGATATCGCCGCGGGCAATGCGGTCATAGACTTCGCGCGCGGTAGCGCGATGGTCAAAGGCATACTCACCCGCCTTCAGCGGCTTGCGCCCATGCAGGTAATGCCACGCCAGGAACGCGTACTCACTGCGGATGATGCCGGCCTGCGCGAGTTCCGCGGCAATATGATGCGCGGACGAGCCGGGCTTGAGCTGCACAAGCTTTTCCTGCGTCGGCCCCGCCGGCAGAAGCAGACCGTATACCAGCAGCACGCCCGCCACCAGCAACAGGGCAAGTATGGCTCTGAAAAGAAATTTCACCATGAATCGGTCTCTGGCCCCTATTTTAAGGGCGAATTCGCGCTACGCTGCAATCTTCCCTGCCGTTCGAGCATCACGAACGGACAATGAACTGCTGACTCGTTGCTTACCCTGATTACTTCGTGTTCTATCGGTTTGGAAGGAAATACAACGGCAAAAGTTGGCCCGGCATGGGCTTACGTGGCGCTCCGCGACTGCATGAAGCTTTGCAGGATCAGCACCGCGGCCATGCGATCGACAGCCTGGGCGCGTCGTTTTATGCTTACCTCGTTCTCGCGCAGCAGGCGGTTGGCTTCGGCCGAGGTGAGCCTTTCGTCCCAGAGATGGACAGGCAACTGGAACCTCTGCCGCAGCTCTTCCGCGAACTCCGCCACTTTCTGTGACTGCGTACCCTCCTGGCCGCTCATGCGCAGCGGGTTGCCCAACACAATTTCCTTCACCTGGTACTCGCGGATGGTCCGCTCCAGCCGGCCAAAGTCGGCGCGCTTGTTCTTACGCTCCAGAGTGTCCAAACCCTGCGCGGTGATCCCCAGCGCGTCTGAGACGGCCAGCCCCATGCGGCGGCTGCCATAGTCAATGGCCAGGATGCGTCCGAAAACTTCCACGCGGCGATTATACGGGGGGATGCATCTTACCTTGACGTATGGCCACCAATCGCGTTCTTCCCCCCTCGCCGGAGCAACTCACGCCCGAAGAAGCCCTGGACAGCCGGCTTGGGGAAAAAGAGTCCGACAAAAAAGCAGAGCGCGAGCTCAACGCCGCTGTGCGTGCCGGCGCGGTAGCGCAGACGGTCCTTGCGGCCGCTGTGGTTTTGGCCATTTGCTATGTAGGCAAGCTGGTGCTGATCACCTTGATGGTGTCGGTCTTGCTCGCGTTCATGCTGGAGCCGTTGGTGAGTTTGCTGGAGAGGATTCGCATTCCCCGGCCGGCAGG
>JBGPZS010000599.1:0-2196 GCA_041493865.1 Terriglobia bacterium | reverse complement strand
CGTGCGATGGTGCTCCGCGTGGAGGATGCGGTACATCACCGGGTCGCGCATATTGAGGTTGGGCGAGGCCATATCGATTTTGGCCCGCAGCACGCGCGTGCCGTCAGGAAACTCACCGGCCTTCATGCGCGCAAACAGATCAAGGTTCTCTTCGGCTGTGCGGTTGCGATATGGGCTTTCTTTTCCCGGCTCGGTCAACGTGCCGCGATACTTGCGGATCTCTTCCGCGCTCAGGTCGTCGACGTACGCCCTGCCGGCTTTGATGAGTTGCACCGCCCAGTCATGCAGTTGCTGAAAGTAATCGGAAGCGTAATAGAGACCTTCCCACTCAAAGCCGAGCCAGCGCACGTCCTTCATGATGGAGTCGACGTACTCGGTCTCTTCCTTCTCCGGGTTGGTATCGTCAAAGCGCAGGTTGGTCCCGCCGCCAAACTCGTCTGCCAGCCCAAAGTCCAGGCAGATGGCCTTGGCGTGCCCGATGTGAAGGTAGCCGTTCGGCTCCGGCGGAAACCGCGTCCACACACGGCCCTGGTACTTGTTGGTCTTCAGGTCGTCGATGATCGTGTCGCGGATAAAGTTGGAGGGACGCGCCGGCTCACTTGGCATGGCCGCGGCATCAGGTTTGGGGCTGGCTCCGTTCATATTCCTATCTTAAGTGAATACAATGGTTTTTATGCGTGTACCCGGCATGAAAAAGCTGTTCTATGCGTCCGTGGTCCTGCTGTGCCTCGGTTCGATGGCCGCTGCCCTGCCGCAGAGCAACCAGAAATTCTCCTCCAAAGCCCAGGCGCGCATCACGAAGGAAGTCCGTCATCGCATCCTGATGCTCGCCGACTTCGGCACGTTCGACAATATCGCCTTCAAGCTGAACGGCTATGACGTCACGCTGATCGGGCAAGTCACGCGCCCGACCCTCAAGAGCGACGCCGAGCGCGTGGTGAAAAAGATTGAAGGCGTGGAAAGAGTCGAGAACCAGATTGAAGTGCTTCCCGCATCCATCAATGACGATCGCCTGCGCCGGGACTTGTTCAACGCCATCTACCGTTACGGCCCATTGCAGCACTATGGCGTCGGCTCCAACCGTCCTATTCGCATCATCGTGAACCGCGGGCATGTGACGCTGGAAGGCGTGGTCGACCGCCAGTCAGACAAGAACCTGGCCGGCATCCGAGCCAACGGCGTGCCTGGGGTCTTTTCAGTGCAGAACAATCTGGCGGCGCCGGGGAAGGGCCGCTAGCAATTTGTTTTCGTCCCAACAGGGGCGGAAACACTCGTGAATCCTCACCAAAGCTACATCCTTCTTTTCTCAACTTCCACAAATCTTCATAAATCAACACCTCTTTTTTGAGCTACTCCGGACTTAAATAGGTTTGCGTCGAGCAGTAGCAACTCCTTCCCATCGGCGTGGGCCGGCGAGCGGAGACAAGCCCGCTGGCCCGGAAAAGAAGGTATCAAGATGAAGTTCGCCACTTTACCAGCTCTCACAGGTTTTGCGCCGCGCGCTCGTTTGCAGAAGACAATACCCGCGATCATGCGACCGTGCCTTACGCTTGCAGTCATGCTCGCGGTCATGGCAAATATTTCATCGGGCCAGGAGTTGGATTCGGCAGCACTTCAGAAAGAGGCCGAAGCGGCAGCAAAGAAGCAGGCGCCGGACACAAATGTCCTGCAAGCGCCGACCGCGCAAAGCCAGGCTTCACAAAGTCAGCCAGTGCCTGCTCAGAACCAGCCGCAGATGTCCCAATCTCAAGCACCCCAGCCTCAAATATCGCTTCCTCAAGTAGCCCAGCCGGCAAACCCGGCATTTATGCTTCCGCCGGGAACCAAACTGCCGCTGGGGCTGTTGCGCCCGCTTACGGTCAAGCCGGGAAGAGACGTTTACCTGCAGATCACGTTTCCCGTGACCGTGGGCAGCGAGATGGTGATACCGCCGGGCACATACATTCAGGGCGTGGTGGAGAAGATCATCCGGCGCGACCGGCGGCGGAGCATTCTGGAATTCTCCATTCGCGCGGCCAACCTGATCTTCCTGAATGGCTATACGGTCGCGATCTCCGGTACGGTGACCGTCGGGACCACCAACGCAGCATTGTTTGCGCCGCAGCCGGGCAATGACAATAGCAGTGGCCAGGCGGTCCCCGCGATGGCGGCGGTGGGAGGGCCTCCCACGCTGCCCCCGCTGCCCGATCCCAATTT
>JBGPZS010000521.1:0-3114 GCA_041493865.1 Terriglobia bacterium | reverse complement strand
TGCAGCCATAAATCCGCCAAAATGGGCGGAGAATATTGAGTTGCCCTATCTGTGGTTGAGAAACGACGGTGGCACCGAGCCTAAGAAGGGGGCACTCCGTTTCGTTCTCCTGGTCCGCATACCCTTCCGTGGGAAGGTAGCGCGGACCATTTCAGCGAGACATACCCTGCTAGCGGATTCGAATCCTCGGGCAAAATTGCGTACAGCTTACTACAGACAAGCTAAATTGAACTCGCAGAACCTATTTAATATAGCAATTGCGGCTAGCCTCCGTCAACATGGCCGCCTGAAGCGAAACGAGCAACAAAGGGGCGCGAACCAGCCAAGTAACCCGGACAGGCCGACTTGCCGGAAAGTCCCCACTCAGCTCACACCTGTGCCCCGATGTTGAAGAAATCCGCGCAAGAATCTACACTGAATACTCTTCTATCATTATGCGCATTCAACTGATTTTCAGGACGCGGGAAAACGGGTCCCGCTGCCGGCGGTCTGTGGGTACGGCGGCAACCATGGCGGTACTGGGGCTGTTTTTATCATTCATGGCCGGTTGTGGGGGCGGATCCTCCTCCACCAATAATAATGTCGCTGTTGTTACCGTGAGTCCCGCCTCCATCTCCCTGGTTGCCGGACAGGTCACAGCCGTTAGTGCCGTGGCGGTAAACGCCGCCAACACTAACGTCCTCACAACCATTACCTTCAATTCATCGAATACCAAAATAGCCACCATTTCCCCAGCCGGCAGCGTGTGCGGGGGCGTCTGGGATTCCACTTTTGTCGTTTGCAACGGCACGGATTCACTGGGAAACCCGGTCTCGGGAACGGCAATCATCACTGCGACCGCCCAGGGCGTGACCAGCGGGCCGGTGACCGTGGCGGTGCATCCTTCCGTCACTTCGGTGAGCGTTGATCCGGTGGCCGGATGCTTTTCCATCACCCAGACGCACCAATTCGTCGCCCATGCATTCCATAACGCCACGGAGATCACCAGCCAGGTTGGCAACTTTGCGTGGTCCGCGAGCAATCCCGCCGTGGCTCCGGTGGACGCAAACGGCCTGGCGACGGCGCGGGTTCCAGGCCTTACAGCGGTCATCGCCAGCATAGGCGCCACCACTTCACCAGCCGCTTTCTTCAAGACCTGCATGCCGGTGCTGCTCGTCCTGCACATCAACGGAGACCCGGCCGGAATGCCGACCGAGGCCGCCACCATGAACGTGACTGACACCAAGACGATCCAGGTTGACATGGTGGACGAGCTTGGAGCGGTCACGCCCAATGCGCCGGTCACGATTCTCAGCAACAACAGCACCGTCGCCAACGTTAGCGGAACGACCTTGACAGCGCAGTCTCCCGGCGGGGCAGGCTTGCTGGCAGTGTGTGCGCCACCAACGTGCGGCTTTGGAATTAATACGCCGATTTACAGCAATCTGTTCAGCGTTACCGTCAACGGGACCAGCCCGATCACGACCTTTGTATATGCCGCCAGTTCATTCCCTCCACCTTCCGGAACTGCCAGCACCCTGGTCCCAATTGATATCAGCAAGAGCCCACCGGCCGCGGGGACTGCGATCAACCTGCCTGGAGTGCCGAACTCGATCGTGTTTGACCGCGCGGGAGCAAAAGGTTTCATTGGAAGCAGCGCTGGGCTGATTGTGCTGGACACCGTGTCCAAGACAGTGAGTCTGGCAACGCCGGTGCCCATCGGCAAGGTGCTGGCGGTATCGGCGAACGGAAGCAAGGTCATCATTTCCAACTCCGCCAACGATCCCTCGACCAATGCGCCCATCGATCCGTTTCCTTCGGAACAACGAGTCTGGGTCTTTGACCAGAGCGCGAGTACCATCACGACCTTTGTTCTTCCCGGCGCCGTTGCCGCAACCTTTGATGACGACCTCTTCCGGGCGTACGTGGTGGCCAGCAACGGCAACATTTATGTTCTTTCATCGGTGCTCACAACGGTGACGACGAACATTGGCGGCTCCAACATCGACGCAACAACGCTGGCTTCCGGGCCATTCGTCTACGTGGCAAACTCTTCCGGCCTGGAGGTGATTGCCACCTGCAACAATGTCCAGCAGGGCGTTACTCCGCCGACGAACTCGAGCACTATCCAGTTCGTGGGATCGGTAAAAAATGCGAACCAGATCATTGCCATGGACTCGACGGGGTTAGACGTGGTAACGGTTACCACCTCGGCGCTCACGCCGCCGGTCGCCATCACGCCGGCGAATTGCCCGGGCAATGTCAGCTACAGCAACCAGTTCATCGATTTTGGGCTGGGAGCGATTACCGCACACCAGCTTCTGGTGGGCAGTAACGGTTCGCACGTTGCGGTATTTCCTGCGGGAATAAACAGAGTGCTGGCCGCCATCCCCGGAGGCGGGCCGGGAAGCATACCGCTCCCCGCCGGCGCTACCGAGGCATTGAGCGGCGGCATGACTCCTGACGGAAGTACGATCTGGGCAGGGATCGCCGGCACCAATTCCGTAGACAAGATCAACCTTTTGTCCAGCGCGGACGAGGTACAGATACCGATGACCTTCAAGAAGTCGGACGGTTCGGCGGCGCCGCCGAATCTCGTCGCGATAGTACCAAAGTAGCCGGAGCCAAACTTTGGCAGGTCCGCATTTTTGCCAGGCAGATCCGCACTTTTGCCAGGGCCGCCTGTGAAACAGTATCGCGGGCGGCTTGCGCCTTCGCCCACCGGATATCTCCACCTGGGACATGCCCGCACCTTCTGGGTGGCGTGGCAGCGCGCCCGCGCCGCGCACGGCAAACTCATCTTCCGCAATGAAGACCTGGACTACCAGCGATGCAGACCGGAATTCGCAAGCGCCATGTATGAAGACCTGCGCTGGCTGGGACTGGATTGGGACGAAGGCCCCGACCTCTCACCCCTGTCTGGCAAAAGCGGCCAGCCTGGGGGCCCCGAGTTCGGCGGCGGCCCTGGCCACAGGGGCTCTGTCCACGGAGGGCCTTTTGCTCCGTATTCGCAAAGCGAGCGCCGCAGCTTTTACTTTGACGCCTGGCACAAGCTGCGCGACGGCGGGTTTATCTATCCGTGTACATGCTCGCGCAAAGATTTGGAGCGGGCACTGTCTGCGCCGCACGAACCAC
>JBGPZS010000376.1:0-4497 GCA_041493865.1 Terriglobia bacterium | reverse complement strand
GCTGGCCACGGGAGGCGCAGGCCACGTTTACAGCAACACGACGAATCCCGCAGTCGCCACGGCAGATGGAGTGGCCATGGCTTTCCGCGCCGGCGCGGAGATCAGCGATATGGAGTTCGTCCAGTTCCACCCTACGGCGCTCTACGTCAAGGGCGCGCCGCGATTCCTGCTCTCAGAGGCCCTGCGCGGCGAAGGAGCCGTGCTGCGCAACGCCGAATTGCACCGCTTCATGCCGAAGTACCACGAGGCGGCCGAACTGGCGCCGCGCGATGTGGTGGCCCGCGCCATTGCGCATGAGCTGGAAGTCTGCCGCCTGAAGGACCCGGTAGTCTATCTGGACCTGACCCACCTGAAGGCCGAGCACATCAAGACGCGCTTTCCGCGTATCTACGCAACCTGCCTCAAGCACAACGTGGACATCACGATTGACCAGGTGCCGGTACGCCCCGCGGCCCACTATCTGATGGGCGGAATCCGCACCGATCTTCAAGGACGCAGCAGCCTACCCGGGCTCTATGCAGCGGGCGAAGCCGCATGCACCGGGGTCCACGGCGCCAACCGGCTGGCCAGCAATTCCCTGCTGGAGGGCCTGGTTTTCGGCGCACGAGCAGGCCAGACGATGATCCAGGAGCTGAAACTCACCGGCAAAACAGCG
Organism: Terriglobia bacterium; assembly: GCA_041493865.1. Classification (GTDB taxonomy): domain Bacteria; phylum Acidobacteriota; class Terriglobia; order Terriglobales; family Acidobacteriaceae; genus Angelobacter. The sequence continues at coordinate 3,842 of JBGPZS010000376.1, read as the reverse complement.
GCAGGAAGCGCGGAACAGCAGGCCAGCATCCCGGCGAAAGGCGACCCAGAGCAATTCATCCAGGGCATTCAGCAACTCATGTGGAACAAAGTCGGGATTGTGCGTTCGCGCCAGGGGCTGACGGAAGCGGTGCAACATCTGCAAGGGGCCGCGCAAGAACTGCCGCCGGCAACCTCGCGCCACAACTGTGAGGCCAGGAACATCCACACGGCAGCGCTGTTGATCGCGCGTTCAGCGCTGGCCCGGCTGGAGAGCCGCGGGGCCCATTACCGTACCGACCATCCCGAGCACGAAGACGCCAAATTCAAGAAACACTCCATCGTGGGCGAGAAGGGCGTAAGGTTCGTGTGAGGTAAAACCTGCCGTCATTTCTTCAACCCGCTTACAGGGGACCCCTCGTTGCGCTCGGGACAAGAAAACCCCAAAAAGCCAACAGGCCCTGGTTTCCCCAGGGCCCATTCCAGATCGGAGAGTAGCGCTGTTGTTCAATGATGAATGTATCGTCTCACGATGGATAACCAGCCGGCAAGTTACCCCGGTACGAAGCCCATGGGACACCAGCCAGCTACGCTTTCCCCTCAGGTGATTGACCTTACGAATGGGTGACACTCCGAGGCTGCCCAAGCTAATTAAGTGAAATTAAGGTTAAATATTTTCTGAGAAACCCCTATTTATTGACCACCTGTAGCACCCTAATAGTGCAGTGGTGAAGATCTTTGGGATTTCCAGATGCCCAGGGACAAAAAAATATGCCGGGTAAGTTGTTTGGTCCGTACAGGGCTCCGCGCAAACTGCTGAAAAGGATGGACATGCCCAACTCCCCCGAGACGGCTCGCTGGTATATAGCCGAGCTGACAGAAGAAGTCACTCTGGAAGGTGATCCGCAAAACGTTGTCCACAAGAAAACCCGAGTAATCTTCGCCGACTCGCCTCAAGACGCCTACGAGAAGGCCCTCACCATGATTACAGAGCACGAGATTGGCTATCTCAACGAGCACCACAAGGCCATCCGTACACGCTTTTGGGGGCTGCGCGAGTTGAACCTCTCCAACGAAGACATGGACCGGGCGGGGATGTTGCCGGCAAACCGCATTGGCACCGCCCGCCGGCGGAATTCAACCGGACTGTCACCAGAGCAGCAGTTCGCCTTGCTGCTATCGCTTAAGCCTGGCGCTCTTCCGAACTAGGACCGTCTTCTCTCGGAAACAGGACCGAGAGCAGCACGGACGCCCCCAATACGCCCGCAACCACCGCCAGCGCTACCCATGTGGGTAGCTGGTACTTCTCCGGCAGCAGCATCTTTGCTCCAATAAACATCAGCACCACGGACAGGCCATAGTTCAAATAGTGAAACAATTTCATGAGACCTGACAGTGCAAAATACAGAGAACGAAGGCCCAGAATCGCGAAGACGTTTGAAGTGTAAACGATGAACGGGTCGCGCGTGATGGCCAGGATGGCGGGAATGGAGTCGGTGGCGAACAGTATGTCAGTGGTCTCCACCACCAGGAGAACGACGAACAAGGGCGTGGCCAGGAGTTTCCCTTCGCGCCGGACAAAGAAACGCTTCTGCTCATAGGTTTCAGTGAGCGGCAGGAAGCGGCGGCAAAATCTCAAGACAATGTTGCGTGAAGGGTCTTGTTGTTTTTCTCCCTTGCGCATCAATTGCAAGCCGGTCCAGATGAGGAAGACGCCGAAGGCATAGAGGATCCAATGGAAGCGCTGCACCAGCGCCACCCCGGCCCAGATAAAAATGCCGCGCATGATCAGCGCGCCAATGATCCCCCAGAAAAGGACGGTCTTTTCTTCCTCAGGCGGGACTTTAAAATAAGCAAATAAGAGAATGAATACGAACAGGTTGTCGACGCTTAATGCTTCTTCCAGCAAGAAGCCTGTAACGAACTCCAATGCCTTGGTGGCGCCCATCCATTGGTGAACAAATACGGCAAAAGCCAGCGCCAGGCCGATCCAGAAGGCGCTCATGAGAAGTGCACGTTTGAACGGAACGACCTGGTAGCCGCGGTTCACGACCGCCAGGTCGAGAAACAGCAGAAGAAGAATTACCGCGTTAAAGACGATCCAAAACCCAATGTGCATGGAGACGGTTTATTGCGAACGTCCGCGCTTGCCGCTTGCCCAGGACGACCACAGCTCGAATGCTTTCATTTGCTCGTCGAGATGGGTCTCCTGCATGATGCTGTCAATCTGCTTGCGGTCCTGGCGCGGTCCCAGCCGCTCCGGGCTGTCCGCAATGGCAAATGTGAGATACGCGGCAATGGCGATGTGTTTTCTAAGTTGGGGCAGGTCAACTTTGTCATAAGTATCCGACGAAGCGTGGTAGTTAATCAGGTAATTGGCCTCTTCCTGGTTGGCCACCAGATTGGGGACGCCTTCCAGGAGAAAGTCCATATTATCGGTGCCGACAAAAGCGTCCGTGGTGAGGGTGTTGGCGCCAAATTGCTTAATGGGCTCCAGCAGACGCGTGACCGGGTCCACCAGGTCCTTCCGTCCGCCAAGGGAAAAGCCGGTGGTCTTGCCCGTGCCTTCGTCCCAGGTAAGCATGGCGACAGTGTTATCCAGTTCCGCTTTGTGGGCGGTGGTATATGCGAAAGAGCCCACGTTGATTTCTTCTTCCCCGGTAAAGAGCACAAAGCGGATGGTGCGCCGGGGTTGCAACCCGGCAGCTTTGATGGCGCGAAGGGTTTCAATCACCAGGGCGGAGTTGCAGCCATTATCGAGCGCGCCGGTCCCCAGTTCCCAGGAATCCAGGTGCGCGCCGATCACCACAAACTCATTCGGCTTTTCCTTGCCGCGAATCTCCGCGACTACGTTGTGGGCCGTCACCGGGCCGCCTACATGGTTGGGGATGGAGTACTTCAACCGGACCTTTTTGCCAGCCGCGAGCAAGCGTGCAATACGCTCGCCATCCTCACGGGCAAGAATCATCTGCGTGAAATTGCTAATGTGATCATCGAAGCTGCCAACGTGCCGGTACAGCAGGTCCTGGTCGCGGGTGGAGATAAACGCCACCGCGACCGCGCCTGCTTTTCGGGCCGCGCTCAACTTGCCGGCTTGCGTCAGGTATTCTTCGAACAGATCATCCCAGGTCTTCATGGTATTGGAGTGGACCAGAGCGACCGCGCCATGAAGGTCGCCGGCCTTCTGGAAATCTTCGGTTTTACCGGCGCCAACGTCGACCACGGGGAGCCCTTCAGGTGGCGAGTTGGCCGGCGCAGTCCAGGTCAAGGAGACAGCGCGCACACGAAAGCGCACCGGACTGACAACTTCCACCTGGGTATTGCCTTCGCTCCATGATGCGGCAAGCTGCGCGGGCTAGTGTGGACGTTTTCTCCACCCGCGGCTTTGAAGGCGTCAACACCCCACTGCACGGCGCGATCCATGGCCGGAGTACCCGGCACGCGACCGCCAATCTCGTCAGTAAGCACGTGCAGGTTCTTTTCCAGTGTCGGCGATTGCTGCCCCTCCGCGATCAGCTTGTCCGCGGGCGTCTGGGCCAGCAGACAGGAGGAAAGCAACAGCAGGGTAAACGCTGTCAGGTTCTTCATGCAGCCGATTATATCGGGTGTATGGGAACCAGAGGACCTCCGCCCGGCCGGGCGGCGATAGATGACCCCTCGCCCGTTTCTGACCTGGGACCCCGGAAGGCTGCGGGAAGCGATCCACTATTTCTTTTTGGCGGGCGGCTTTTTAGCAGGCGGCTCTTTTGCAGGCGGCTCCATGGATGCCGGGGCCGCTGAGTGGGGCGAGGAAGGACCAGATCTGGGCGGCGGCGGCGTGTCATGTGATCAAGGCGCGGAAGCCGAATTTATTGTTGTTGCATC
>JBGPZS010000469.1:0-3660 GCA_041493865.1 Terriglobia bacterium | reverse complement strand
GCGCGCTCGGGGCACGGATGCACTTCGATGATCAACCCGTCCGCGCCGATGGCGAGAGCGGCGCGGCTGGCGGGAGCGATCAGTTCACGCTTCCCTGTTCCGTGCGAAGGGTCGGCGACCACAGGCAGATGCGAGAGCTCCCGCACCAGCGCCACGGCGGCCAGGTCGAGCGTGTTGCGCGTCATCTCGCTCTCGAAGGTCTTGATGCCGCGTTCGCAGAGCACCACATCCTGGTTGCCGCCGGCGAGAAGATATTCGGCGGCCAGCAGCCACTCTTTTACGCTCGCGGAAGGTCCGCGTTTGAGCAGGATGGGTTTGTTGGCCTTGGCAAGCTGGCGCAGCAAGTCATAGTTCTGCATGTTGCGCGCGCCCACCTGAAGCATGTCGGCATGGTCGCTGATGAGCTGGATGTCATTGGTGCTCATCACCTCGGTCACTACGGGCAGGCCCACTTGTTCGCGGACCTCGCGTAGCAGTCGGAGCGCTTCAATGCCCAGGCCCTGGAAGTCATAAGGCGAGGTGCGGGGTTTGTACGCTCCTCCGCGCAGCAACGTGGCGCCTGCGGCCTTGACGGCGCGGGCGGTGGAGAACAGCTGCTCGCGCGATTCCACCGAGCAGGGGCCGGCAATTACCACGGCTTCTTCGCCGCCGATAATCACACCACCCACATCGACCTGTGTGCGCCCGCTCTTCACCTGCCGGCTCACCAGCTTGAACGGATGTGCGATGGGCACAACGTCTTCCACGCCGGGGGCGGCCTTGAGCGCTTCCAGCGCCATCCGCGACCCGCCGGAGCCGACTGCGGCCACAATGGCCCTCTCCGACCCGCGCGTGACATGCGGCTGAAAACCGCATTCGATGATCCGTTCAATCACGTGCTGAAGTTGCGCTTCCGATGCGCCTGCTGCCATGTTGATGACCATTGGACTACTCCTTGAAAATAAGCAATTAGCAATTGGCTTTTCTGAAATCCCGAACCCGCGGCGCCAATGCCCTTGCGACCGCCAGATCTAACTCGCGGGTGAGGGAGCCCTATTAAAACGACTTCCGCGTGACTGGCCCGTCTCACTCAGTTCTCGAAATGCCATAGCGATCCCTCGCTTCGCTCGGGATTTCAGAAGAGCTACTCGCGGCCATTGATGCCTCGATTCCCGTGCCCTGCGCCGCTCTGCATCTCCATGCGCTGCGTGCCCAGGCGGCGGGTCTCACGGATAATGCCCTGGAAGATCGCCATGACGCTCTGCTCGTCGAGCGGGCCTGTGTTTTGCGTTGCTATGCGATGGAGGACCTGTTTTTCCCGTTTTTCGTCGTAGGCGGGTAATCCGGACTTGACTTTGATCACGGCTATCTGACACGCGATGGCGGCACGCTGGTTGAGCAGGCGAAGCAATTCGGTATCGAGCGCGTCGATCTGCCGGCGCCAGTCGTCGAGCGTTGTTTCGCCGGTAACGGGTTGCTGGTCGGTTTTATGATTCACGTCCTTAAAACTCCCTGAAAGCAAAAACCGCGACCCTTTTTGAGGATCGCGGCTTGCGGTGATTTATGATGTCTAACTTTTTATTGCGTTGTCAGCACACCATACGCGCAGCCGCTACCCGTAAAGGTGTAGCGGTAAGTAAACGCGAAAGTAAATCGGCTGGCGTGCATGCTCAAACGGATAGTAGTCCAGGCTTTCCGCTATTGTCAAGATAGTTAATAAATTTAATATGAGATCCTTGTTGGAGGAGGCCACATTTGACAGCTGGTTCTTTACTTCAGTGTTCCATTGCTCCCTGGCTTTCAGTCCGGCAAGGCGCCAAAGCGGTTGAGTTTTACAAATCGGCGTTTGGAGCGGCTGAAGTCTTCCGCCTTGATGCCCCTGACGGGGCCGTGGTCGCTCGGCTTTCTGTCGACGGCGCTGAATTTTGGCTCGGCGACGAATCTCCGCAGTACCACAATTTCAGTCCTGAATCGCTTGGCGGCGGTACCGTTCGGATGGTCCTGACGGTTGCCGATCCGGACGCTGTCTTCCAGCGCGCAGTAAGCGCCGGCGCAACTGAGGTTGTCCCTGTAAGTGAGATGCACGGCTGGCGCGTGGGGCGTATTGTTGATCCTTTCGGACATCACTGGGAGATTGGCCGTCAGCTTGGCGATTCACCGTCAACACGGCCCGAAAAAGCATGAGCAAAACTACTGACAATAAAACTGCGGCGGAGGCCACCAAACAAGAAGGCGATTGGCAGGCCTATGTAGAAGACTTCCGTCGCGCGGGCCATGAAACCGTGGACTGGATTGCCCAGTACCTGAGCAACGTTGCGGACATGCCTGTGCTGGCGCAGACAAAGCCGGGCGAACTGCTGGACGCGCTGCCAAAGTCGGCGCCTGAAAATGGCGAGCCGTTTAGCGCGATCCTGCGCGATTTTGACCGGCTGATTATGCCCGCGGTCACACAGTGGAACCATCCGCGCTTCTTTGCCTACTTTGCCTGCACGGGATCAACGCCGGCGGTCCTGGGAGAGATGCTGGCCGCGGCGCTCAACACCAACGGCCTGCACTGGAAGACATCGCCCGCGGTGGCGGAGCTGGAGCAGCGCGCGCTGGACTGGTTGCGGCAGTGGATGGGCCTTTCCGACGAATGGTTCGGCATTGTCTATGACACGGCCTCCACCAGCAGCATGCACGCGATTGTCTGCGCGCGGGAGATGGTTGATCCCCAGGCACGCACCGAGGGAAGCCGCAACGATCTGGTGCTCTATACATCAGATCAATCGCATTCGTCGATCGAGAAAGGCGCGATTGCCGTGGGCGTGGGCCAGCAGAACGTGCGCAAGGTCCCGTCGGATCCGGAATTCCGCATGCGCGCCGACGCTCTGGCGCGGATGGCGGAAGACGACAAGCGCGCGGGCAAGCGGCCATTCTGCGTGGTGGCGACCGTGGGAACAACTTCTTCCACCAGCATCGATCCGGTGCCGCAGATCGCCGGCATCGCGGAAAAGCACGGCATGTGGCTGCACGTGGATTGCGCGTACGCCGGAGCGGCAGCGATCCTGCCCGAGCACAGGCACATTCTTGCCGGCGCCGAGCGCGCGCACTCATTGGTGCTGAACGCCCACAAGTGGCTGCTCACGCCCATCGACCTGAGCGCGTTCTACACGCGCAGGCCGGACATTCTGCGCCGCGCGTTCTCGCTCACTCCGGATTATCTGAAGACGCAGGAAGATCCGCGGGCGCACAACCTGATGGATTACGGCGTACCGCTGGGCCATCGCTTCCGCGCGCTGAAGCTGTGGTTCGTGATGCGCTATTTCGGACGCGAACGTGTTGAGGCCATGCTGCGGTCGCACATCCAGTGGGCACAAGACTTCGCCGCGCTGGTGGACGCGCATCCGCAGTTCGAGCGCGTAGCTCCAGTCCCGCTCTCGGTCGTCTGCTTCCGCTATAAGGGCTCCGACGACGAGAACCGCGCGATCATGGAGAAGGTCAACGCTTCGGGACGCGTGTTTATCGCCAGCACGGTGCTGAATGGCAGGCTGACGCTGCGGCTGGCAATCGGCAATCTGGAAACCACGTGGAAAGATGTGCAGGAAGCGTGGGAGCTGCTGCAGCAGGCGGCGGAAACAGATTAGCCGCGAATGCACACAAAAAAAAACGCGAATCGAAAACAAACAGCGGCTTCGTCTT
>JBGPZS010000098.1:0-10407 GCA_041493865.1 Terriglobia bacterium | reverse complement strand
CCCTTTCTTCAGCATTCGCCAGCAGGCCGCTGCGGCCGTTATCCAGCAGGACCACGTGGAACTCTTCCGGCCCGTCCGCTTCGCCTGCTCGCCGGGGTCCGCCGATCAGCGTACTGTACGTTGTAATCGGCTGCCCTGTGCCTGAGGTTGCCAGCACCGGCCAGAGCGTCCCCAGGTCTTCCAGCCGCGGAATTATTTTTTCAATTCCTGTGACCGCCACGTGAATTCGCGGCAGGCTTGTGCTCAGCCGCCCATTGCCTTCGTTGGTGGAGATGGCGATCGCGCCGCTGTCAGCGACAAGAAAGTTCGCGCCGGAAATTCCCATCTCCGCGGCAAAGAACGCCTCGCGCAGCTTGCGCCGCGCCAGCGCCACCAGCTTTTTCGGATCGGCATCAGCAATGTCTTCACCCAGCTTTTCACGAAAAAGATCGCGAATCTGCTGGCGGTTCAGGTGCATGGCCGGCGTCACAATGTGGTACGGCGCTTCATTGCGTAGTTGCACAATGAACTCGCCCAGGTCGGTTTCCCACACCTTGATGCCAGCCTCTTCCAGCGCCGGCGCCAGGTGTATCTCTTCCGTTACCATTGACTTGGACTTCACCACGGTGCGCACGCCTCGGCTTACCGCCAGGTTCTTGATGTAAGCGCAGGCTTCATCGCCATTGGCCGCCCAGAACACGCGTCCGCCGCGGGCAATAACTTTCTCCTCAAACTGGAGCAGGTATTGATCCAGATGGTTGACCGCTTCGCGCTTGATCTCCTGGCATTTGCGCCGCGCCGCTTCCCAGTCCTTGATGCGGGCGCGGCCACGCTGGTGCGCGGCATCGTAGCTGTCCATGTTCTTGCGGATGATCTCGCGATGGACAAGATCAGCGGACTTGGTCGCAGCATCACGCAGAAATTTTTGCGCAGTGGTTTCAGCCGAAGGTGTTTCGCCGGCAGGCTTGGGAGTTGGAGTGGTGGCGCTCATGCAGGGATCGCCTTCTGCGCCTGAAATGTTGATGCTACGACGGGCCTCGCCGTGTTCCGATCACCCGATCTCCCGATGACCCGATCTCCCGATCTCATGCCTTTGCTTCCCTCGCCAGAATACTCGCCAGATGAATGGCTTTGGCGCGGTCTTTGCGCCTGCCCAGAATTCCCTGTACGTGCATCAAACAACTGGGATCGATGGCCGTGACGTACTCTGCTCCGGTCACGGCGATGCTGTCGGCCTTCGCGTTGCCCATCGCCACGGAGATGCTTTCGAACTTGGTGGCAAACGTCCCGCCAAAGCCGCAGCACTCATCAAAACGCAACATGTCCGCCAGCTTCAGGCCTTTCACGCCGCGCAGCAACTGCAACGGCTCATCGCGCAATTTCAATTCGCGCAGCCCGTGGCACGATGCATGATAGGTGACCGTGTGCGGGAATGCCGCGCCCACGTCGGTCATGCCCATCACCTTCACCAGAAACTCTGAAAGCTCAAACGTGCGCTTGCCCACGGCGGCCGCCTCATCGTGCAGCGCGCCCGAGGCCATCAGCTCAGGGTAGAAGACGCGCACCATGGTGGTGCATGATCCTGAAGGACAGACAATCGTTCCGGCGTTTTTGAAGACGCGCAGAAATCTTTCCGCGCAGGGCCGCGCCTCGTCCCAAAAGCCGGAGTTGAACGCCGGCTGGCCGCAACATGTTTGCTCCTGGGGGAAGTCGACTTCACAACCGATGCGCCGCAGGACTTTCACGGTGTCCACCGCCACTTCTGGCTGTAGCTGGTCGACAAAACACGGCACAAAGAGTGAGACTTTGCGAACCATTGGACTGGCGAGATTCTAGCAAACCTCGCCGCTGAGAACACCTGTCGTCACAAATTGCCTCAGGCAGAATGTATGCGGTATGACAATATGACAATAAGACAACGTTTTCGTCGAAGCCGAAAGGATAGGCGCTGTGTGCGTTTCTCTTCGGTCAGAGTTCAGTCACCATTGAGGAGGCGGCGTGCGTGTGATCACGTTTAAGTACGATGTTCCCCTTGAACAGACCATGGCCTTTGAAGCTGTCTATCATGCGGGCGAGCAACTCGATCTACCGGCGAAGACGAAAATCAGGGACGCAACAGGATCAATTTTTGCCTGGATGTTTGTGGATGGCGAACTTGCCGGTGAAACCTATGGAATCCCACTTGCCAGTTCCATCGCCGGATTGACCGATTTGACTGATAGCGAAAAGAAATCAGGAATCCATTGCTATTCCAACACAGTCCTTCCCTCTTTTCAGAAACAGGGGCTGGGAACAATTCTGAAGGCACACTGGCTGGGGCTGGCCGCGGCCAGGGGCTTTGACGCTGTTTACGGCTATGCCCGTCCCGGAGCAAGCCAACAACTCAATGCCAAGTTTGGCGCCGTCTTTCTTCGCGGCTTTCCCGATTGGTGCGGCACGGGCGAGGAATACAAGATGTATCGTCTTGTGCTCAAAGGAGGAAGACTTTGAGTGTGTAGCTCAGAATTGCAGGGCGGGAAGCGTCAAGGGATGCAGGATAGAATCGTAAGAACTTACTCTTGTGTAGAAAATCGATGAAAAGGGGCGATCATGCCGTGGCCTGAACCAATTACCTTGCGCGGGACGCACGCCATCCTGGAGCCGCTTGCGCATGCCCATCACGACGACCTTGTTGCGGCGGTGCACGATGGCGAGTTGTGGAAATTGTGGTACACCGTCATCCCGGAGCCTGCCAAAATGCGGGCGGAAATTGATCGCCGGCTCGATCTCCAGGCCAAAGGCGCCATGCTTCCATTTGCCGTCCGAGACACGCGTGCTGCCAACGTTGTGGGCATGACGACCTACATGAATATCGACGCCCCTAATCGCCGCGTGGAAATTGGTTCCACCTGGTACCGCAAGAGCGTGCAACGCACGGCATTGAACACCGAGTGCAAGCTGCTTCTGCTCACGCATGCATTCGAGTCGCTCGATTGCATCTGCGTGGAGCTACGCACCCATTTCTTTAACCATCAAAGCCGGCGCGGCATTGAGCGTCTGGGCGCCAAACTCGATGGCATATTGCGGAGCAACCAGGTCCTGCCGAACAAGACCATCCGCGACACCTGCGTCTACAGCATCATTGCCGGTGAGTGGCCAACGGTGAAGGCTCATCTTTCCTGGCAACTGAGCAGGCCAAGAGCTGGGGTTTTAGCGACATTGGTTTAGGGCATCAAGATACGGTCGGAGCGCTGAAGCATGAAGAGAGAGGTATACTAGTCAGTAACGGGCCCTGAGTATGGGCCTCTGCCTTGCTGATAAGGCTTGGCCATGAGTTCCTTCCGTTTCCTTGTCGCGTTTGGATTGGTCCTGCTTTGCTCAACCACAGTGCAGTCGCAAAGCAGTGTGGTCCAGCAACCATCACCGCCAACGCAAGACCGCGATCCCAGACTTTTTCAGCGACCTTCGGCTAAGCAGCCCGCGGCCGGGCAGAACGCAGCGCCGCAACAGATCGAATTGACGGTGCCCCGGCGCACGCCCATCCGGGTCGCACTCTCCAGGCGTGTGCGCATTGGACGCGAAGGAACACCCGTAGAAGGCAAAGTGACCGATACGGTCTATGCCTTTGATCAACCAGTCATTCCGGCAGGTAGCCAGGTTCGCGGGCACGTGGAGCGCATCGCGCCAATCTCGAAAATGCGCCGCACAATGGCAATCGCCGACGCTGATTTCAGCCCACCGCACCAGTACACCGTCACGTTTGACACCATCATCCTGAGCGATGGCCGGCATTTGCCCGTGGTAACCACTGCATCGCCTGGCACTGCAAGTGTGGTCCGCCTGGTGAGCGATCCGGCACGTGCGAATACGAAAAATGCCGCGGCCCAGGCTGCCGGTAACGCGACGCAGCAGATGAAGGACACGTTCCACCAGACGATGAGCGAAATCAAATCGCCAGGCCGGCTACATCGCATCAAACAATTTTTGCTCGCGCAGCTTCCCTACCGCCGGCAGTATCTCGAACCAGGGACGCGGTTTAATGCAGACCTGGAGGCGCCACTGGATTTCGGGCCGGCGACGCGTGTCCCCGGCCAGCTCCGCTCCGTGGGCGCCGAACCTGCATCAGATACAACGATTCACGCGCGGCTCGCCAATGACGTCAGCTCGGCGACTGCCGATCGGGGCACGCCGATTGAAGCCGTGATTACTCAGCCGGTGTTCAATGCGGACCATCAACTCCTGTTGCCTGCCAATAGCCGCATCTTCGGCGAAGTAACACACGCCAGATCGGCGGGAAAGTTGCATCACAATGGTGAATTGCGCGTTGTCTTCGAACGAATTGCGACGCCCGAAGGCAAGATGCAGTCCATGCACGGGAGCCTGGAAGGCGTTGAGGTGGACCGCGCTGCAAGTATGAAGCTTGACTCGGAAGGCGGCGCCCATGCCACGGACGGAAAATCCCGGTACGTTTCGACCGGCCTTGCCGTTGTGGTTGCCGCTGCCGCAGTGCACCCCGAAAGCGACAACGGCGCATCAGACGGTCTTGCCGATCCGGCGACGCGGACTGCGGCGGGCGGGTCCGGTTTCAAGTTGATCGGCGCGGTAGTAAGTTTAGCTTCGCATTCGAAGGTATTCTCGTCCACGCTTGGCATCTACGGCGCTGCCACTTCGGTTTATTCACATTTCCTTTCGCGCGGTAAGGATGTTGTTCTTCCCAAGGATACCCCCATTGAAATCACCTTCGGCCGGCGTAGTCATGCAGCAAGCTCTTCCCGTCACGTAAAGTAACTTGATTGGTTTGGATCAAGGCGGCAGAACGCCAGCGCTTACAAGCATGGAGATAGTAACGAAAAAAGACACCGCTCTCTAAGGCGGTGTCTGGTATGAATCGCAAGGAGACCTCGAACAGCTACGGATTTTACAAGTGCAATCTAAGCCACCTTCTTGGAGTCGCGAGGCAGGCGCTCTATCTCCACTTGCTGGCGACGGACTTTATCGCGCACGGTTTCCACGTGGTCCGATCCTTCTTTGCGAACCACTACCTCCTCGGCTACGTGGACCGTCTTGGTGACCACCGCCTGCTCTGCTGTCTCAGTGATCTCGATGGTCTTATCTGTCCAGTCGACATCTTTGATCAGGCGAGGATCGGAAACGGTGCGGCGCAGCATGGCGGCGTGCTCTTCGTGCAGTGTGACCTGCGATTCGATCGGTTCCTCAATCACAAACCGGCGGATGCGGGCCTTGCCGGTCTCCACCTGGCGCTTGCCGACGTCGAGATGTTCCTCGGCGAGGCGGAGTACCTCTTCTTTGCCGGTGGTGGTTGTGGCTGCGGTTTTAGGGGCCTGAGGAGGCGGAAGGACGGCCTTGGACGCGGGCGTCGACGATGCCACGGGCGCTGTCATGTCCCAACTGGAGGCCTTTTCATTCAGGTCCAGTGGATGATGGACATCCAGAATCTTCATGGCCCGCGGGACCTCCGATTCGGGCAAACGCAGTGTGAGGACGGCGCCTCCGGAATCGATGGAGCGGGTATAGACCGCACTCTCATGGTCCGCGACATTGCGGCCAAAAAGGCGGCGCCACAGACCGGGGTCGCGAACTTCGGTATCGGTGAGAGTATCGCGATTCAGTAAGCTGATATCGCCGGTGGAAAAGCCCGATGCCTCCAGGGCACGCATGGCATCTTTCGCTTTTCCCAGTTTGTCGTATACGGCAACAATTTTTTCGTAAGCCATCTTTCATTCCTCCTTAGCTTGTTTCTGTTCCCTGTTGTGCTGTGCGACGGCTAGCGACTGGCATCGAGCTTGCCTCGCGATGGCGCCGGATGGCGGCTGACGGTCAATTCTTGTTTGCGGAGGAGCACACGTTGCTGGCTCCTCTCCTTCCTTTGCACACGCCGGACGCGGATCTCTTCTTTCACCACCAGGCGGCGTGAGACCACAAGGACTTCTTCGACCACGGGAATGATGATCGTGTTACCCGCATGGCGCACCGCGGGGACACGGCTTACCTCTTTGCCCACGGGCCTGCGTTCGATCTCAACGTCTTCACGGGCAAGAAATTCATCTACCAGCTGCTCCCGCTCGCGCGTGACGGTGGAAATCCGGACGCTGCCGGTGACGATGCGCCGCTTGGCGACCGCAACCTCCTCCGCATGGAGCGGAAGAACAATCTGGCCGCCATCTTCACGTGTCGCCGGTTCCCATGCCATGGCTTCAACTCCTGTGAACGAATCATGAATTGCGGCGGCCTGCAGGTGCTACTTCGTTGTGAAAAGCTGAAACACGCCCTAATGCCAGCCTGAAAGCAGGCCAAGTCAACATCTTGTTCTCGCTGCTGTTCCCGCACAACCCGAAAAACTACCAGTGGGGGCTTACGATGAAAAACAAGGCCTTGGAAGGCAACAAGCTTTTCTTGGGCGTCATCTTCAGTTCTAACAACACTTCAAATTTCCGCTCAAGTGTAAGGAGGCACCATGGCCGTTTCCCAATATCTCAGACAAGGAAGTTTGCTCGACGCGGTGCGCAGCCAGCTGACGCCGGACGTAGTTCGCAGCGCGAGTTCGCTCGTCGGCGAATCCGAGTCTTCCACCCGGCAAACACTCAACGCAGCCACGCCCAGTGTACTCAGCGGGCTGACGAACATGGTCTCTTCCCGCGAAGGAGCCAGTAACCTGACGAACATGATCCGGGGCGGAGGCTTTGGGTCCGCTGTGGACAACGTGGGATCACTCTTTGGAGGCGGTTCGGCCACCACGAACATGTTGAACACCGGGCAACAACTGCTGAGCAAGATTTTTGGCGGCAATAGTTCCGCGGTGAATGACGCGGTTGCCAGGACAGGCGGGGTGAGTGGCTCCTCCGCAACGAAACTCATGGCGCTGGCTGCACCACTGGTCCTGGGTGTTCTGGGGAAGAGGGCAGCCGCGCAGAAGCTGGATTCCTCTGGTCTGGCAAACGCGCTCCTCAGCGAGAAATCTGATATTGCGGCGGCCTCTCCCTCCGGCCTGTCACAACTGCTGAGCTCCGGCCCTGCGGTGGTCGATAGAAACGTTACCCGCGATGCAGACTTGAGCTCGCCCACTCATTTGGAACATTTTGCCGAGCGCACCGTCGCACCGCCACCCACCACCACGGGTGGCATGCGGTGGCTCCCGTTGGCGATCGCGGCCTTGGTTGGGCTGGGACTGCTGTTTTTCCTGCGCGGACGAACGCCGAACGTAGGCGACACGGCCACGCAAGGAATTAACGCAACCAAAAGCGCGTTGGAGAAAATCAACCTGCCCGGAGGTGGGACCCTATCCGTCGCTCCGGGATCCCTCAACTATGAGCTGGCGCACTTCCTCGGCGATAGCTCGGCCCAGGCGCCCAAGACCTTCGTCTTTGACAACCTGAACTTTGAAACCGCCGGCACACAACTGACGCCTGATTCGCTGCCAACGGTAAACAACCTGGCTTCAATCCTGAAAGCCTATCCCAACGCGCAAGTGCAGTTGGTGGGATACACCGACAATACCGGCGCGCCGGAAGCCAACCAAACCCTGTCTCTCAATCGCGCCAATGCGGTCAAAGGAATGCTGACGGACCAGGGAGTGGAAGCCAGCCGGATTACAACCCAAGGGCTGGGTCAGGACCGTCCGGTAGCACCCAATGACACAGAGGAAGGCCGGGCGCGAAACCGCCGTACCGAACTCACTGTAGCCAACAAATAACGCAGAGGGGCTGGTACAACTCTGCGCGCACTGAGGAACGTAATACTTGCTAAGGAAAGCGCGGGAAGGGGTTCCCCCGCCGCGCATTCCAACCTTGTGCCATTCCCTCCGCCTCAATCGCCCTCACCAGAGTCACTCACTGAACAGCTTCTCTCGAACGTGCGCTGGTAGTTTTACTAGACTCTCGTACTTCTACCAGTTGTGACATCTAGCTCCCTTCCTCATCCTACTCGACAGGAGATCTCTTCTAGCGCCCGGGGGAGGACTGAGGATATGAGGAATGCCAAACGGCAAACAGTGCATTAATCCAAGTCGAGCAGCCGGGCAAGTTTGCGGCGTTCAGCGAGCGACCCAACCGTGAGCAAGAGAAAAGCCCGACACCCTAAACGTTCGCGCCGGCTGCTTCCCATTGCGGCAGTGGTCCTGCTTGCCTTATCGCTTTTAGTCGTTGCATTCAGCCACTCTCGCAGGGCCAGCGTGAATGCTTCACCACCGGCAACCGAGGCGGTGTTCCTTCCCACAGTCGCCAGTCACAATCCTGCTCCGGGCGTTACGCCGGAGGGCATGGTGTGGGTCCCCGGCGGCGAATTCTCCATGGGCATCCAGGACCCGCGTGGACATCCCGAGGGCGGAATGCAATCCATGGATGACGCGCGTCCCATCCACCGCGTTTACGTGGATGGTTTCTGGATGGACCAGACAGATGTCACCAATGAGCAATTTACCAGGTTCGTGAAAGCCACCGGCTACGTCACCGTGGCCGAGCGCAAGCCTCGCCTTGAGGACTATCCGGATGCCAAGCCGGAAAATCTTGTTGCCGGGGCAGTGGTGTTCACTCCGCCTGACCATCCCGTCACTCTTGATAATCACTATCAATGGTGGAGCTACGTTCCCGGCGCGAACTGGCGGCATCCAACGGGCCCCGGCAGCAGCATCAAGGGACAGGAAAAGTATCCCGTCGTAGACATCGCGTATGAAGACGCTCAGGCCTATGCGAAATGGGCGGGTAAGCGCCTGCCCACGGAGGCCGAGTGGGAGTTCGCCGCGCGCGGTGGCCATGCCGGCAACCTTTATGCCTGGGGCAATGACTTCCAGCCGCACGGTAAGTGGATGGCCAATACCCACCAGGGCCATTTCCCCCTGGATGACCAGGGCGCCGATGGATTCGCCGGCATTGCTCCGGTGGCGCGATTTCCCGCCAACGGATACGGGCTCTTTGACATTGCAGGCAACGTCTGGCAGTGGACCAGTGACTGGTACCGTCCGGACTACTACGAGCAACTGGCCGCTCACGGCGGCGTGGCGCGCAATCCGCAGGGACCTGATGCTTCCTGGGACCCCAGCGAACCTAGTGAACAAAAACGAGTAATGCGCGGCGGATCGTTCTTGTGTACCAGCCAATATTGCAGCCGCTACCTGGTGGGCAGCCGGGGTAAAGGCGAAATTACCAGCGGCACCAACCACCTCGGCTTTCGTTGCGTGCGATCAGGGAGATCACCGGCGGCGCAGGCAAGCCTCACAAAAGAAACGCAGCAATGAAAAGGACCCAAGGAGTAAGGAACATGCATTACGCCAGTTTTCGATTCCTGGTAACGCTTGCACTCATAAGTTTTGTGGCAATCAGTAGCGCGTTCGCGCAGCAAGCCGGCGGGGCGCAGGAGCAACCGGCCTCTCAGGAACAACCGGCTTCTATAGACCTGCAGACGCAAACTTCCAGCTCAACTTCCACAAGAGCACCCGTTCCCGCGCCTACGCCTGAAGACGCCGGCTGGCATTTCGATGTGACCCCTTACCTCTGGTTCGCCGGCAACCGCGGGACGGTGGGCGCGTTGGGACGCAACGTCAGTGTTCACGCCACCCCCGGGGATCTGCTCTCTCACCTCGACATCGGTTTGATGGGCGCCGCCGAGGCCCGCTATAACCGCGTGGTGATCAACGGCGACCTGATGTGGATCAGGGTCTCTGACAGCAAAGCACTGCCCTTCACCGGCCTGGGCGCTGTCTCCGCTGATGTGCGAGTCGGGGAATTGGTATGGACATCCAATCTCGGCTATCGGGTAATCAATAGCCCAAAATTCAAGTTTGACGCCAATGCCGGCATCCGCTACTGGCACCTCGGTCAAAAACTCAGCTTCAACCCAACGATTCTCGGCATTAATTTCAACGGCTCGCAGAACTGGGTGGACGTGGTTGTCGGGGGACGCGTCCAGGTTCCTGTCAGTAAAAAGGCTGTGATCGACCTGGTGGGCGATGTGGGTGGCTGGGACGCAACGGCCAAACTGGACTACCAGTTTGCCACGTTGCTCGGTTTCAAGCTCTGTCCCAGGTGGACTCTGCAGCTAGGATACCGCTACTTGTTCATCGACTATCGCCAAAACAACGCGGTTTACAACACGATCACCTCAGGCGGGATAGTCGGGTTTACTTACAGCTTCAAGTAAGCACCGCGCTGGAGATCGCAGCAGGAGTTTGCAATCTTGACCATAAGGAAGCGACCCATAACAACGAAGGTAGAGAAGGGATTTTATGAAATTCAAGCGCATTTCGAAAAAATTGCTCGCCGGAACTTCCGTTGCGGTTCTTGTGTTGCTCCTCCTGGAGGCCCAGCTCGCGTGGGCGCAGAACCCGGAACTGCAGCAGAAGATGGCTGAAGTCAAGCAGTCGGCCGCACAGAACAAAGAGGCCCTGGCACATTACACGTGGCAGGAGCAAGAGAACATTGCCGTCAAGGGCGAAGT